>JANQRM010000501.1 GCA_028284565.1 Anaerolineae bacterium
TCTTCACCATCACTTCGGTCTAATACTTCATATTTGTAACCATTTTGCTCCATCCAGCGAAGATACATGCGCTCCATTATTTCTGCCCAATCCTGAGCATCAACACCGCCTGCGCCTGCGTGAATCGCCAGAATTGCGTCCTCTGCATCATAATCGCCCGAAAGCAAGGCTTGGAATGCCATCTTCTCGACTATCGGAGTCAGTGCATCTGCTTCTGCATTTAATTCAGCCAATAACTCCTCGTCGCCCAATTCAGCTAATTCTAGCGCATCATTCAGTCGATTGGCTACGGATTGCCAACGCTCGACTTGATTTTTCAGTCTCGACATCCGTTGCATGACCTTTTGTGCTTCCGACGGGTCGTCCCAGAAGTCAGGCTTGCTTGCGTCCTGTTCGAGTTGTTGCGTGGTTTCTGCTTTGCCAGCAATGTCAAGACGCGTCATGAGTTCATCAATTTGCGCTTTCATCGCCTTCAGTTGTTCGATCAAATTATCCATCGTCACTCAACAGGCACACATCCAGTGACCTGCTTACTCCTTTCTGATTTCGTTTATTATAACAGGGAGTTTGTCAGCCAAGTTGCTGACGGAGAGCTTCATACATCATGATTGCGCCAGAGACGGAGACATTCAGCGAATCGGTTATGTCTCCAACCATTGGAATCTTCACGAGTTGGTCGCAGTTGCTTGACCAAAAGTCATCCAAACCAGTTTCCTCAGTTCCGAGAAGTATGGCAGTCTTGGATGAAAATTCAACATCATAGAGACTGATTTCGCCATCTAAATGTCCAGCTAGTGTTGTGTATCCAAATTGCTGGAAACATTGATGAGCTGTCTCACTATCCAAAAAATAGAGATATGGCTTAAAACAGGCTCCGGTACTGTTGCGGATGATATTCGGATTATAGAGGTCGAGTTGGGTGTCAATGAGAAATACTGTCTCGAAGCCTGTGGCATCCGCTGTGCGTAGCAACGCACCGATATTGCCCGGTTTATTCAAGTTCACCAAGCCGAGTATAGGCGAGTTCATCGCTGATTCACTCACTGATGTCTGTGTGGGTTTCGAGCGCATTACCGCTACAAATCCTGAACTATTCTCTCGATAACCAATCTTTTCCAGAATATCGGATGTGATGGTTAATGTGGTGACATTATCAGGGAAGTCAATCTCTACCCTCTCTGGACAATATAGGACAAAATCGACCTCATAGCATTGTGTCAATGCCCGTTCTAATAGGCGCAGATGGTCAATCAAAAAGCGACCTTCACGTACTCGCCCGCGCTTCTGATGTAACTTCTGTACGAGCTTGACTTTGGGATTTTGATAGCTGGTAATGTTCATGTGTTGATGGGTAGGCAATCACTCGTCTTCGACATCGTCAAAGAGGCTATCGACAAACATCTCTGGGTTGAACAGCACCATGTCATGAATGCCTTCTCCCAAGCCGACATAATGGACTGGCAGGTTGAGGTCGTTAAAAATGGAGAAGACCATACCACCTTTTGCGGTGCTGTCTAACTTCGTGACTATTACACCTGTTACATCAACGACTTCGCGGAAGGCTTCGGCTTGTTGTAGGGCGTTTTGTCCGGTTGTCCCATCAAGTACGAGCAGGACTTCGTGGGGAGCATCCGGCACAACTTTGCTGGTGACGGCTTTGATCTTTGCCAATTCCTGCATCAAGTTGTAGTTGTTGTGTAAGCGTCCAGCGGTATCTACAATCAAAATCTCATAACCGCGCGCTTTGGCGGCGGCAGTGGCATCATAGACGACTGCGCCGGGGTCAGAACCGGGTTGGTTGGCAACGACTGGTACATCCACACGTTCACCCCATGTTTGTAATTGGTCAATCGCGGCGGCACGGAAGGTATCTCCGGCGGCGAGAATGACTTTACGCTTCGAGAGATTCTTTAGACGGTGAGCGAGTTTGGCAATTGAGGTTGTCTTGCCCGACCCGTTGACACCTACTATCAAAATAATCGACAATTCGCGTCCGGTGATATTCATCGCGGGTGGGTCAGCGAGTAGCCCTGCCAGAATTTCCTTCATCGCCACATCAAGGTCTTCGGTTTTGGTGATGCCTTCGCTTCTTACGCGGTTTTGAAGTTCTTCGATCACATGAGTCGTGGTGTTAAAGCCCATATCCGCTTGGATCAGCAAGGCTTCGATATCGTCCCATGTATCCTCATCGATCTCCGTATTCCCCAGCATCTGGGAGATTCGTCCAAAGAACGATTGGCGGGTTTTGGATAATCCACGTCGGAAAATGCCCAAGTCTCACACTCCACAATTGATTGTCAATCCAATATCCAAACAGCGACGATTATAAGAGTAAGCGACCCTTGCCACAAGGTAGACGGTTATCGTGTATAATAATCCCGAATAGTGGGATAGATGGTGATTCACGCAATAAAGGACAGTTGGCGATGCCTGAACCTTCACATGAATACCCCGTGATTGTCTGGCTCGATGGCAAGCAGGCAAATCAGCATTGGGTGTTAGATGAACCCGAAATGGTGCTGGGACGTGACGATGATTGCGATATTGTGATTCCCAATCGTCAGATTTCACGCCAGCATATTTGTTTCCGTCATGGAGAGGGTGTGTATATCGTCGAAGACTTAGATAGTAAAAATGGAACATGGGTGAATGGACATCGCCTGCAAGGCGACCGTGAACTGTCTGATGGGGATGAGATTCATATCGCGCTGGCGGTACGATTGCGCTTTATTGGTTCTGGCAATACCGCGCCCATTACCCAAAATTTGCCGGATGTTATTCCGTCAGCGATGTTCAAGGGGCGGATGCGAATTGACACGGAAGCGCGACGGGTATTCATCCACGAGGAAGAACTCGACCCACCCTTGAGCCTGCCACAATATCGGCTGATTGAATTGCTCTATCTCAATTCCGGACGGGTCTGTACTCGTGATGAAGTTGTGGAGACCGTCTGGCCCGAAGCGATGGGAGAGGGTGTGAGCGAGCAAGCGATTGATGCGCTCGTCCGTCGCCTGCGTGACCGCCTTGACGAAGCCGACCCCGATTGGCAATATGTGATTACAGTACGTGGGCATGGTTTCCGCCTTGATAATCCTGAGATTGATTAAAGATGTCATTCCGCTGGATACCGCGTACAGCACCAGACAAAGAAGCACTAGAGCGATTGAAGCAACACTTCCCGAAACCAAACGACCCACCACCCGTCGCGTGGTTTATGAGTGGTGAGATAAATTATCATAATTCCATAATTGAGATAGAACCCAATGATATATCTTTACGTGACTTGGAGCTATATCTTAGTGATTCTTATACTGGAATTCGTGTATTTACAGAAGCTGAGTTTGCTATTAAAGCATGGAGGGAGACTTTCAATTATCTCTTACCTTACTTGATTTTGCGTTGCCGTGAAGGATATATGTTAAATGATTTAATCGGGTTCTTCTTCCATGTCTATCCAAATGCTATTCCAGACTTGTATCCTAAGTATCGAGCAGACATCTTGAACACATTAGGTCAAGCAATTATGAGTCCTGTATTCTGGGATGACAATGATTTATCTCAGGAGGTTATCCAATTCGAGTGGAATTATTATCATCGTCAAGGAGATAATAATTTTATGGCATTTTTTTCTCCAGCAATATTTTTTTGCCTTAAATATTTGAGACCTGATGAAATTGAAACATGGACTGATTCGCTCGTTCAGATTAATGGACGGTACTGGCACTTTGCGCTTATGAATTGGTTATTTAAGGAGACATTTCAAGTTTTGCTTCCCTTTGATTTGGAAGATATGACTCCATCTATAGCGGTAAAACCTACACATAATTTTGGAGTAGGTTCTGTAATTTCCGATATCCAATTGCCAACAGCCAATACGCAAGCTTTTATCAAGAATCTTAAAGAACATAATTGTTATTTTAGTCTATCTAATTGAGTGAAAATACCATGACTGCAACACCATTCGATAGTCATGAACTAGTATGCGCTATGTGACGAGATGGGGTGTATGATGCCAACGGACTATGAAAAGATCTATCAAGAACAACGCCATGCACTTGGAGAACCCTTCAAGGAATTTGTGACATTTTTTGAGCAATACTCAAAGCAAAATGCGGATGTTTTGGACGTTGGGTGTGGGCAGGGGCGGGATGCCTTATTTATTGCGCGACTAGGACATCAGGTAACTGGTGTTGATTTGTCTGAGACAGGGATTGCTCAACTGCTGGAAGATGCTGAACATGAAGGATTGAGTATTCAAGGGGTTGTCGCTGACCTGAGAGACTACGAACCGACGGCAACTTATGATATTGTTGTTATTGACCGTACCTTGCATATGCTTTTAGATGAAACTGTGAGGCTCAATGTACTCAAACGGATGAGTGAATGCGTCCGCGATGATGGTTATATACTGATTGCAGATGAAAAATCGAACTTACCAGCGATGAGAGCCTTTTTTGCAAATGATTTCCAAAATTGGACAACGATTATGGATAACAAAGGGTTCCTGTTTGTCCAAAAGATTGAATGATGAAAACAAGAAATCTGAGTAGAAACCACCGAATCCATCCATGAAACGCCTAGAACCTACACCTGAAATTATTGAAGCGATTTTAGCGCGCGTCCCTGAAGGTTATCTCACACGTGCCACGCTGAATAAACGAGTCCGTCTCGGCAAAAAGTCGCGCCTTGATGGGATGCTGGAGAACAGCTCCATTGTCCGCAATGGCAATCTCTTCTTCGATTCGTCGCGTATCAGCTTGTCTGAAGTCAAACAACTCGACCAGAAATTCAATCCGACTTTGCCACCCATGAATCAAGAGGGCTGGTTGCTCACGTCGCCGATTGTTCCAACGCTTGAGCAGCGGGATAATTTGCTTCAAGATACTGAGATTGATATTTATCGTATCATCTTTGATGAACTCGCTGAGACGGGTTATGCCTTTGTCGATAACCTTGCTATCAATGATGAGCGTCATGTTGCCATGACAGAATTGCTGGCGGGTGGTGAGTTGGAACAGGTTGAGGATTTAATCTATGACCCCCTGCGTTTAGGCGAACGGTCTGCCCGCAATGTCTTAGCGGAACTGGAAAAGGACAAACTGCGCCGACAAGTTACCGAATATCTGGAAGCCCAAGCGGGACAAACGGCTTCGTTTGAGATGTTCAAAGCGCATTTTGGTGCGGAAACCTTCCAGCAAATTATCGAAAATGGGGGTTTCTCGCATTTTTCGGTCTCGATGAAACGCCCACCGTATTCGTCGCATTGGCTTCGTATCAAGACGGCTGATGCTGAAATCGCCGAACAAGTTGCGACAGAAGCTGTTGCCATTAAAGATGAAGAGTGGGGCGGTGTCTTAGGACAAGCAGGCAATGTCCTTCGAGAAAGTGCGCGAGATGGCAGCACTTTGCGTTCACAAGTTATTGCACGAACCTATACCATCAAGAGTGCCGCCAAACAACTTGGCTTGCGGGAAGCCACACTCTATCAAGCAATTAGACGCAACATCCTAACACCGTTTACTGACCCGGAAGGCAAAGAACGCCTTTCTGCTGAAGAGGTCGAGAACCTGCTCAGTAACACAGAGCAATATGAGCAAATTGCACAGGCAGAAATTATCCGGATTCGGGATATTGCGTTGGCGTGTGAGCACAAGCATTCCACCATTAAGAAACGTTTTCGTCGTATCGGGTTGAATGGCAAGGATGTCCGTTGGCGACAAGTGCGCGGACGATGGGAATTGCCCGAATCTCTCGCTGAGTTCAATGCCATTCTTAAAGAACGAAAAGCGGTAGAAAAAGAAACCCGCCAACGAGAACGCGAATTGGAACGCCAACGTGAAGCGGAAGAAAAGCGTATTCGTGATGAACTTCGTCAACGTTTGGTTTCGGCTTTTCCCACATGGCGGCGGGACGATGATGCTGAACAACGCATTATCCTGCATGTGGGGGGACCCAATAGCGGGAAGACGCATGACTCACTCGAAGCTCTGAAGTCAGCTGGAGAAGGCTGGTATCTTGCACCTTTGCGTCTTTTGGCTTATGAGATATTTGATCGTCTCAATGCGGATGGCGTGCTGTGTAATTTGCTTACAGGCGAGGAACACATTCCAATTCCCGGAGCTAAAATTACTGCCGCGACGATTGAGATGTTCAATCCGACGATGAGTGGCGACTGTATCATCATTGATGAAGCGCAAATGCTGGCTGATTCTGACAGAGGCTGGGCTTGGACGCGCGCGCTGATGGAAAACCAGTGTCCTGAGATTCATGTGATTGCGCCACAAACAGCGCAACATCTCATTGAAAAATTAGCTGGCTCCGCGGCGATTCCGATGCAAGTGATAGAGCATCAACGACTTGCACCGATAAAGGTGGCAGAACGAGCATGGCGACTCGATAGCTTGCCTGCACATACTATTTTGGTGGCGTTTTCTCGCCAACTTGTATTACATCTTAAGACCCAACTCGAAGAAATGGGGCGGAGCGTGTCTGTGGTTTATGGCAGTCTCCCGCCGGAAGTTCGTCGTAAACAAGCTGACCGCTTTGCGAGTGGAGAGACCGAAATCTGCATTGCGACGGATGCAGTGGGCATGGGCTTGAATCTCCCTGCTGATGGCGTGTGTTTTTATGAAATCGAGAAGTTTGATGGACAAAATGTGCGCTTGCTCAAACCGAGTGAGATTCAACAAATTGGTGGTCGTGCCGGACGTTATGGCTTATCTCAAGCCGGGATTGTTAGCACTTTGTCGAACCGAGATTTACGTGCGGTCAAGCAACTCTTCTATGCCGAACCGGAACAACTTACCCATGCACGGGTAGCACCCTCTGTCCAAGATTTGGAGATGATACCGGGTAGTCTATCCGAAAAATTGTTGCAATGGTCACAACTCGAATCTATTCCCGAATCGCTGAAAGGCTCGATTAAGACAGCTGATTTAGGGGAACGCATCGAACTCGCGCAGATGCTCAAAGATGAAGAAGTCGAGCAACTGGGTTTAGCTCATGCGATGCGCCTGATTAACGCGCCGACTCGCCAAAACAACCGCGATTATTGGCTGGATTGCTCCCATGCTATTTTGGAAGGGGATGCGATGTCATTTCCCCCCGACCCACCACCCCAAATTGATGACCTTAATGACCTTGAATTGATGGAACATAGCATCAATTGTGCGGATATCTATCTCTGGCTAGCTAGCCGTAGAGAGTTCCAGCAATTCGGGCGTGATGAAGAAATCATTCGTCAAATGCGTCGCAAATGGTCACTATATATCGACACCGCGCTCTTATTGAAGCTCGACACCCGCAAACGTTGTCCCGAATGTGGACGTTTAGTCTCGGTACGTCGACGCCATCGCCTCTGTGATGATTGCTTCCATGCGAACCTGAAACGCTAACGTTAGATCATCTCTAGGTAATCGGCGGAGATTGTATCGGCTTCATTAATGCCCAAAATTTCCATCATCTCATGGATGGATTGGGCTTTGTGTTCCGCATCGGTTAGCGACCATGTACGGCTCTTAATCTCGATGTATAAATCGGGCATTTCTGGCTTCTGTACACGGTCTAAGTTGACGAAAAACAAAACGTCCTTGTAAAGAATTCGCCACCGACGACGTTCTTTTTGCAACTCAACCTGCTGGTTCGGCTGGAAGTATTCCTGATAGAAGCGCAAAGGATGACTAGCTGGAGCAATGAATCGAGATCGCGATAACACACCGGAGCCAATTGCGCGTTCTTTCTCTTCTGTGCTATAGGTCAAGCGCATCCGCACATTTTGCACATCCCCATTGGAGTCAATGGTGTCATCCTCACGATAGCGCACGCGCTCATTGTCAAAGATGAAATAGGTATCATATTGGCGATAATGTACCGCCCTTAACACTTCTACCACCTCATGACTCAGCAACTCTTCAATGATGGATGCATCACTAATTTTCGCTTTCATCTGGACTTCAAAGCTCTCGCCGCGCTCCACATCCACGCTGACGGCGACCAACTTACTGAGGACATCTTCTTCTCTTGCGCCGAGGAAGCGTCCGACACGGTTGGCATATTGATTGACTTCTTCTCGAATTGCATCCACATCCACGGTGAGCAGTTGCTTATCTTCCATCAATTGTTGTCCGTGACAAAAGACATGAGTGACATCATGGCTCTTGCTGGCATAGACAATCTGAGAATAAATGGCTTCGGGATTGAAATGGAAGTGGGGGATATTATGGATGGGTTGTGAGTCCAAAACGATGACATCTGCACATTTGCCGACTTCCAACGTGCCTGTGACATCACCTAATTGCAGGGCTTTTGCACCATTGCGGGTCGCCATCGTCAGAGCTTGTTTCGCTGGTACAGCTGTCGGGTTATGTGGGGCGACCTTCGCCACCAACGCCGCCAGACGCATCTCCTCGAACATATCTAAATCATTGTTACTGGCGGGACCATCTGTACCAATCGCAACATTGATTCCCATCTCTAACATCTCAGAAATCGGGGCAATGCCACTCGCCAGCTTCAAATTTGCAGAAGGACAATGGGCTACAGACGCACCATGTTTCTTGAGCATCCGCATCTCATGCTCATCAATGTGGACACAATGCGCCGCCAGAGTCTTGGCTTTCAATAAGCCGACATCCTTCACCCATGGCACAACTGTCTTGCCATATTCCTCCATGTTGTCGTTTACTTCACGCTTGGTTTCCGCGATGTGAGTCAGCAAGGGTAAATCGTATTCCACAGCCAGTTCCGCACATTTGGCTAAGGTGGTTTCGGTATTGGAATAAGGCGCATGTGGAGCAACTGTCGGTGTAATGAGATGATGGTCTTTCCACTGCTCGATAAATTCGCGGGCATATTGCAAGCTATGTTCGTAGGTCTCGGCATCCGGCGCAGGAAATTTTAACACGGTTTCTCCCAGTACTGCCCGTAATCCTGCCTCAGCTGTGGCTGATGCAATATCCGCTTCAAAATAATACATATCCGCAAATGTCGTGACACCACCACGAATCATCTCTGCGCACGCCAGTCGTGTTCCCAATAAACAAAATTCTGGGCTGACAAACTCTCGCTCCACTGGCATGATATAACCCATCAACCAGACATCGAGTCGCAGGTCATCGGCTAACCCACGTAAGAGTGTCATCGGCACATGGGTATGGGCATTGACCAAGCCGGGCATGATAATCTGGTTGCGACAATCAATCACTTTGGGGGCGTCATACTTAGCTAACAAGGAATCGGTTTCGCCTACTGCAAGGATTTCAGAATCGTGTATCACAACGGCTCCACGTTGAATGACATCATAATCATCATTCATCGTGACAACCGTACCATTTTTGAGGATAACATCCGCTGGTTGCATAAACATCTCCTAAGGTGGTCTGGACGAAAGTTGCACGATTATAGCCCCAAAGTAAACTTTAGACAGATGAAGTCTGTTTTGTAATGACAGGAGTGGCAATGCGCCATTGGTTACGCGCTGAGGCGTTACTCATTCTCGAATCTGCACTGATTGGTGTGATCTTTATTCAAACTCTGCGCTTTTTGGTGGGGATGCTCTATAGCCGTACCGCCAGCGCCTCGCTTGTTACCTCCCTCGACCCTTCACTCATTGATATATCCATGCCCGGCATTGTTGACCCTGCCGTCGTCAGTAGTGAAATAACGTTGCTGGGTTTTATGTTGGGATTGCCTGTCATTGCCTTGCTCATCGGACGTATCCGTTGGATGTTTGTACTTGGTGTTGGGCTTGTGGTTGTTCCCCGTGTCTTCATGGTGATGGAGTTACCTCCCATTACATCAACTGCGTCTGCTGGCTGGGTAGTTGGTGGCAGTCTATTTTATCTGGTTTTGTTAATTCGCAATCGAGCGCAGATATTCCCTTATTTCTTCATTCTTGGTTTTGCAGGCGACCAACTCCTCAGGGCGGCGGGCAATACGATTGACCCAACCTTTTCAACCTCCTTTGAGCAGACTGCCATTATCGTCGCAGTTGTTGCCATCATTCTGAGTGTTATCAGTGTCTTTCAATCACGACCTAGGTCGGATGACAAAAATACATCTCGTATCTCGCCACAACAGGGCATTTTGTCGTTGTGGAGTGGGGTAGCTTTGGGCGCGTTAATCTTCTTGGAACTTTCACTCTTAGCATTGCCCAATGCTGTTGCTGGACGAGCTGATGCGGATTACACGACCTTCGTACCCTTAGTCTTATTAGCAACGGTTCTGCCCCTTGTACCATGGGTGCGTCAGCAAGCCCGCAATTTTCTCGGCTCGTTTGATAACAATGTGCGCGGTTGGGTGTGGCTGGTCTTAACGGTGTTGTTCATCATCTTGGGCACGCGCATTCAAGGTATTCCTATACTTAATCTGGGTGAATTCCCATTCGGTGCAGTCATGCTGGTGATTGCTCAATTTGCAGTCAGTCTCGTTTGGTGGTGGTTGGTGCGTCCACGTGGAGAAGGTGAACGTTTCTTCGCCGGAATCTGGCTGGTGTTGACCATGCTCATTTTTGCGCTCTTCATCGTATTCGATCTCTTCACATATGAATACGCCTTTGTCCGTGACTTTGCGCCGCCATTCACATCATTGAACTCGGTTATACCTCCTTTGCTACGCGGTTTTCGTGGGCTTGGCTTGGGTGTACTCTTATTGGCAACCTTCTTCGTTACTCTGCCGATTATCCAAACGACACGACGAATTCCATGGTCTGGCAAACGTCTCACGCAATCCCTATCGAGTTTGCTCTTTGTGGCACTCATCAGCATCGGCGGGGCTTATCTTGCACGGCCACCGCAGATTCAACCTCTTGTTGGTGAAAGTCAAATCCGTGTGGGGACATATAATATTCATGCAGGCTACAATGAATTCTTTGATTACAACTTAGAAGCGATTGCCAACACCATCCAACAAAGTGGTGCGCGTGTAATTCTCATACAGGAGATTGAAAAGGGGCGTTTAACGAGCTTTGGCGTAGACCAACCGCTTTGGCTTGCTCGTCGTTTGGGGATGGATGTACGCTTCTATGCCACGAATGAAGGCTTGCAGGGCTTAGCTGTTCTCTCGCGTGTGCCAATTGTGTTTGATGATGGCGTATTGCTGACGAGTGACGGACAACAAACGGGTTTACAACGGGTACAAATCCAACCCGATGACAATGCAGTCAATATCTACAACACGTGGCTAGGAGTATTGCTACAAGGCAGTAATATTGCCGAACAAGAGGACGAACAACGCAGACAACTTCGTGAGATATTTGCTGTGATTGATAGGCATGTAGCCAATGATTACGGTGACCAGTTGGGTCGGACGTTACTTGGAGGGACATTTAATAATATTCCTGATAACCCGCTCATTCGAGAAGATTTAGTAGAGAATACAGGTTTCAGTGATCCCTTTGCGGGTACAAACCTACAACTATCTGCGACACTTGTCAGAACCGGATATCGCGCTCGGATTGATTATATCTGGTTGTGGGAGCAAGCCCTTCAACCTGTTGGCTCACTCGTTATGGATAGCCAAGCCTCCGATCATCGGATGGCAGTGGTCTGCGTGCGTATTCGTCGTGGAGAAGATTCAGCTAGTTGTTAGATTTTGAGTTGTCGAAAATCACCCAGCCATCTTCAGTTAATCGCTCTAAGGCAGAACGGGCGGCAGATTGGGCGGCGGTGCGTTTGCTCGTGCCAATCCCTTGACCCACCACCACATCACCAATCAATACCTCGACGCGAAATTCTTTGTCATGGTCAGGTCCAACGGCATCTATCACGCGATAGACGGGTGTAATGCTCAATTTCTCTTGGCTTTGTTCTTGCAATTCACTGCGTGCGTCCTTGTGGAGTGAATATTTCAAGATATAAGCAAGCAATTCCTCTAAGCGAGGGAGGGTGAAGGCTTCCACTTGTGTTATACCCAAATCCAGATACATCGCGCCAATAAGAGCTTCAAATCCACGGCAAAGATTATTGGTGCGGGTACGCCCGCCACTGTTGATTTCACCATTCCCCAAGAGTAAATACTCGCCGATATGACATTCCGCACCCAGCATGGCTAAGGATTCTGTCCGCACTAATGCAGAGCGCAATTGAGTCAGTTCACCTTCTGCCATGTCTGGATATTTCTTGAATAGCATCTCGGCAACAACGACATCCAGAATTGCATCCCCCAAAAATTCGAGACGTTCATTGTCTCGAATTACTTCTTCGCCATCGTACTCATTGATATAGGAGCGATGTGTCAGCGACTCGCGGAGCAGGATAGGGTCGTTAAATTCGACCCCAATAATGGATTCAAATTGCTGTAAATCGAGTGTGATGTCAGTCATGGAATGTCGTAAAGATTAACGAAGCGTTGTGTCCACCGAAGCCAAATGAATTGCTCATCACGGTGTCGATGGGAAGCTCACGGGCTTGGTTTGGGACATAGTCCAAATCACAGTCTGGGTCGGGTGTTTCATAATTGATGGTTGGCGGAGCGACATCATCACAAATTGCCAGAACCGAAAATATTGCTTCCATCGCCGCTGTACCCCCCATTGCGTGTCCTGTCATGCTCTTGGTGGAACTCATCGGCACGTTGTAGGCATGCTCTTTGAAGATGGATTTAACGGCTTTTGTCTCCATTGCATCATTTAAGTCGGTGGCTGTTCCGTGTCCGCTTATGTAGTGTATATCTTGCGGATTCAGCTTGGCTTCGTCGAGTGCTAGTTGAATCGCTTGACTCGCGCCGTTGGCATCGGGGTCGGGAGCTGTGACATGGAAGGCATCAGCGGTTGCACCATAACCCACCAATTCGGCGATGATGTTTGCACCACGTTGCTTGGCGGATTCGAGTTCTTCAAGCACCATCACGCCTGCGCCTTCGCCGAAGACCATGCCCGTGCGGTTTTTGTCATAAGGGCGTACTGCCGACGCCGGTTCATCGTTCTGTCTGGAATATGCACCGATGCGGTCAAAGGCGGCGACACCTAATGGAACAATCGGAGCTTCTCCCGCACCTGCCAAGGCTTGGTCAATGCGTCCATATTGAATCAGATTGTAGGCTTGTCCGATACAATCTGCCCCTGTGGCACAAGCTGAAACGAGTGTTGTCGAGGGACCATTGGCTCCAATTTCAATCGCTACCAAAGCGGAACCGCCGTTGGGCATGAGCATGGGTATTGCAAAGGGGGTCATGCGTCGTGGGTCGCCTGTTTCCCAGACTAGCTGAGAATACTCTTTGTAGCTGGTCATCCCACCGATTGCAGAGCCTATGATTGCGCTCGTGCGGTTTCGTTTGGCATCTGTAACTTCCAAACCGCTCTGTTGGAGGGCTTCTTTGGCGGCGGCGAGGATGTAATGTTGATACAAATCACTGCGCCGAACTTCTTTGGCTGAGATGACATCTTTCGCATCAAAGTCTTTGATTTCGGCGGCGATTTGTGCAAGATAGTTGGTTGCATCGAAGCGTGTCAATCTATCGACACCGCTTACGCCTGCGGTGATGTTCTTCCAAGTCTCTTGGACATTGTTGCCTACAGGGGTGATTAAGCCAAGACCTGTGACGACAACGCGACGAGTCATAAATCGCTCCTCAATAAGCAGATGAAAACCGATGCTTATCTTAACGAGGTTTGAGGTGGATTGCTAGGCAAAACAGTTCGTGATTAGTCGTCAGCTGTGGGTTGATATTCGCCTTCAACCCAGACTTGTCCGTCGGGTCCGACTTCTTTTTTCCAGACAGGGACAATCTCTTTGAGGCGGTCAATGCCATAGCGCGCCGCTTCAAAACAGCCTTCATCACGGTGTCCTGATGAGCAGGCAATGAGTACGGTATTTTGCCCGACTTCGAGCTTGCCAATGCGCTGGACAATAGCGATGCCTTGCACCAATTCCCAGCGTTCCCGAACTTCTTGTGCAACCTGTTGCATCTTGGCGATTGCCATGGGTTTGTAGGCTTCGTATTCTAAAAATTCGGTCTGTGGGATATGTCCCGCTTTTTGGGTCTGACCGCGCACAAAGCCACTAAATAGGCAGACGGCTCCAGTGGCGGGTGTGGTGATGGCATGGATAATCTCGTCATGGTCGATAGGTTCATCGGGTAGGCGGAAGATTTCGGGTTTGTCGGTATCCTCGCCTCCACTGACAGGTGGGAAAAAGGCAACTTCATCGCCGTCCTTCACGGGTTCGGGATTAAAGGCGAATTCTTCGTTTAAGGCAGAAAGCGCGACTTTGAGGTTGGCTTCGACCTGTGGATATTGCTGGATAAGTTGCTGGCGGACATCGCCAATAGTAGCGGGTTCGGGTAGGGTGAGGTCGATTTGACGTTCTCCGACAAGGTCGCGTAGGGTGGCGAAGAGTAAAACTTTGATGTTCATGCTTCCTCCGCTTTATAATCTCCGCGCATCCCGCCCCGTTTTTCGAGCAAGCGAATATCGCCAATCCGCATCTCGCGGTCTACGGCTTTTGCCATATCGTAGATGGTTAAAGTGGCGACACTGACGGCGGTGAGTGCTTCCATCTCCACGCCTGTTTTGCCGACGGTGCGCGTGGTGGCGGTGACATGAAGCGCGGATTTGTCTTCATCTAATGCAATCTCGACTCCGATTTTGGTGAGTGGGAGGGGATGACAGAGGGGGATGAGGTTGGCGGTTTGCTTTGCGCCCATGATTCCGGCGAGGCGGGCAATGGTGAGGACATCGCCTTTTTTCATTGCACCGTCCCGAATGAGTTGGAGGGTGGCTGGCTGGACATAGATATAGCCTTCCGCCACAGCCAGACGCTCAGTATCGGATTTATGCCCGACATCGACCATGGTTGCCTTGCCTTGTTCATCTAAATGGGTGAGTTTTGTCATTTAGTACCTTTTCCTATTTGAACCACTTAGGACACGAAGGACACAGAGTTAAAAGATATTACGCGGGTGGCGTAGACACTCACCTCCAAGCGCAAAGGACGCAAAGGCGCAGAGTGTCAAGTGAAGTCCTACTATTTCAATCATCTCTATCATTTAGTTCGCGGTACATTTCTTCAGCTTCTATTCTCAATTTTTCAATTTCCAGATGCTTTGTTCTTTCTCTCATTTTTTCATTCGGAATAAGAGATTTCTCTCCACAATATCAAAATATTCATCCAAATCAGGTAATTCATTGTATTTCGTCGTATTCAACTCAAATTGGATGTTATTGTCATCCGGGTGAGGTTGGCGATGGTCGAATAGACCTTCATATACTTTAAATAGGATACCTTTTGGAAAGCTGTACACGTCCAATTGCTATTTATGGTGACACCTTCTTTGAGATGTTTGCAATGTCGACATTGATCCCATAGACTAAATTCATCAGTTATTCCCACTCATGTTAACGTTCGATTATTGGGCGTACAGCGGTACGCCCCTACATTTTGTTGCTTATTTCGTCTATTCGACTCTCAGGTTTTGATAATTCCTTTCGAGATTTTACATCAACTACTGTGCGTTGAAGGTAGGCGGTGGGATGACAACGGGTGGGGATTGGACTAAGCCCGTGACGAGAATATCCAAGCCTTGATCGGGAAAGATCGGTGTGGCGGCGGGGTTGACTTGCTGAACTGTGCCTTCGGTGTTGATGCGGTAGAAGGCGGTGACTGTCCCGTTGCCGTTGCTGATATTCGGACTGAGAATCCCTGCGTTGATTTCAAAGCGATGGACACAGCGTTGGCGAGGTCCGAGGAGTTTGATATTGGTTTCTGGGATGGTTCCGGTGCTGGGGAATTGGCGAGTGATTTGTCCCCCTGTGGCGGGTGGATTGAGCGTGATGCCGAGTCCGTTGCTCCCGTCGTCGTTGATAATCACATCGTTCTCATTGTAGATGATGGGGACTGTGCCAAGTGAATTGTTTTGTATATTGACGCGGATGACTAAGATGCCATTTTGTACGGGGTCGGCTTGCACGGTGAGTTCGAGGGGGTCTTCGACGAGTCTGCCGATGAGAGATTGATGTTGTGCGCGATTGTTGGCGGAGCGGAGTTGCTGGCAAGGCGCGCCTGCATCTACAAAGGAGATCGATTCCGAGAGAAGTTCGGGTAAAAAGGTCGGTCCTACAAAGACCAATAGCATAATCAGCAGGATGATACCAAAGAAGGCATTCGGGTTGTCACGGCGACGAAACATAGACTCTACTCAGTCCGATTGCTGGCTCCATGTGTGAATCTCAGTGACCCATTGCTCAAGGTCAAGCTCCTCCACATTATGCCACAGAATGCCATTATCGTGTCCCCGAAACCAGACCGCTTGCCGACGGATGAAGTTGTGGGTGGCGAATTGGGTCTTTTCGATGGCTTCATCAAGGGGCATGTCATCGAGCAAATGGGCGATCATCTCTTGATAGCCGACGGCACTCATGGCGGGTAAATCACGGGAGTAGTCCATATTGAGCAAGTTTTGAACCTCTTCGACAAAGCCAGCATCGACCATTTGAATCACTCGATGGTCGGCACGGGGATAGAGTTTCTCGCGTTTCATGTGTAGTCCGTAAACACGGATGCGATAAGGTGGAGGCTTCTTCTGCTGGAGTTTGCTGATGGGTTCGCCCGTTTCCATATAGACTTCGAGTGAGCGAATCACCCGACGGACGTTGTTGGGGTGGATGTTCTGGGCGGCGGTGGGATCGACGGTCATTAGGCGTTGGTGAAGGGCTTCATTGCCTGCTTGTTCGACATAGGCTTCGAGTTCGGTACGAATTTCAGGATTGGGTGGGACACGGGGAATCGACCAGCCTTCTTCGACAGCCGAGATGTATTGTCCTGTGCCTCCGACGAGCAGGGGAAGTTTGTTGCTGGCGTGAATGTCGTTGATGGTTTGATAGGCACGGTCTTGATATTCAGCGACGGTTAGGTTGTAGTCGGGGTCAACGAAATCCACCAAATGATGTACGGCTTGTTCTCGTTCTTGTGGTGTGGGTTTGGCTGTGCCGATGTCCATATGCCGATAGATTTGCCGACTATCTGCGCCGACGATTTCCCCATTGAGACGTTGTGCCAATTCGATGGCGTAGCGGGTTTTCCCGACGGCAGTTGCACCCAGTAGAATTAGCAAAGGAGGCAAGTTACCAGTCAAGTGCATCCTCCACATGCGCGATTGTGACTTGTCCCCGCTTGGGAATGACAATACCAATTGCATCAATGCGCCATGCTACATCGTCCAAGTCATGCTGATGCAGAAATTCATGGACGGCTTTGATGAGCTTGTCGCGTTTGCGCGGGGTGATACTTAAGAAGGCATCATCGAGTAAAGTATCGTAGCGGGTTTTGACTTCGATAAAGACCCACCATTCGCCCTTGCGTGCGACAATATCCAACTCACCATATTGTCCATGCCAGTTGGTGGCTTCAATCTGATAACCCTTACTAATGAGGTGGTCGCAGGCGAGCTGTTCGCCTTTGTCACCGAGTTTGCGTTTTTGTGTGGACATTATTGATTGTCTTCTAACCACAGAGGACACAAAGCACACAGAGGGAACATCCCAATTTGCTATTGTGACAATGTGATATGTCATATGTTGAGTTTGATTATCATAATTGGCGATTATTGTTGACACAAGTTTCTTCGGTGTTGCAAATCATTCGATATTCGCTAATATCTACACGTTATTTTAAACCGTCTTAACAGACATAAGACACATCAGGAGACAGATGAATGACGATTGAAACTGCTGGGTTGATCGGTGTGATTGCCTCTGTGATTGGGCTGGTATTTGCATTGTATCAACGAAATTGGGTTCTGGCACAAGATACTGGAACCGAACAAATGCAAAAACTCGCGTCTGCGATTCAAAAGGGGGCTTCTGCTTTCTTGCGCCGTGAATATCGCGCGGTGGCGATTTTGGTGGTCATCGTGACTATTGCTTTATTGCTCTTTAGTTCCATTCAGACTGAGGAAGGTACACCTGTGTTGCAACCCCTGACGGCTCTGGCGTTTGTATCGGGTGCGGTAGCATCCGGGCTGGCTGGCTATGTGGGGATGTATATTGCGGTGCGTGCGAATGTGCGGACGACCCAAGCCGCGTCGAAGAGCTTAAATGAGGGGCTTCGTGTGGCGTTCTCTAGCGGGACTGTGATGGGAACGATGGTGGTTGCGCTCGCTTTACTGGGTGTGAGTATTCTTTATATTTTGTTCCTCAATTTCTTTAATTTAAGCCCAGCTGATGCAGTGGCGGCACTGGCTGGCTTTGGCTTTGGCGGTACATCGATTGCGATTTTTGCGCGTGTCGGTGGGGGTATTTACACTAAAGCGGCGGATGTTGGGGCTGACCTTGTGGGTAAAACCGAAGCGGGCATTCCAGAAGATGACCCGCGTAATCCAGCGACGATTGCCGATAACGTAGGTGACAATGTGGGTGATGTCGCTGGCATGGGGTCGGACTTGTTCGAGAGTTATGCGAGTTCGATTATTGCGGCGATTTCACTCGCTGTACTGGGTGCGGGTGTGCAAGCTGGAAGCATTCCACATCAAGTTTTCCCCTTGTTGGTAGCGGCGGCGGGCTTGATTATCGGCATGGGTGCGACCTTCCTTGTGAAGACGGAAGAGGGCGCAGACCAAGAGATGTTGCTCGGTAGTTTGCGTCGTGGGGTGTATTCAGCGAGTCTCGTTTCTGGGATTGCGGTTATCATCATTGCCTTGATTTTGAATTTGGATACGGGCGTGATTGTGGCGACCATCAGCGGTTTGATTGGTGGTGTGCTAATTGGTTACTTCACGGAATATTTCACTGCTGATACCTATCGCCCCACTCAACAACTCGCGCAAAGTGCTGAAGGTGGTGCGGGGATTGTGATTATTCGCGGTCTTGCGCTGGGTATGTTCAGTACATTGGCTCCTGTGGTGATTGTAGTGATTGTCACCTTGATTGCAACTACGGCAACAGGCTTGTATGGTGTGGCTGTTGCGGCGGTGGGGATGCTCTCCACCTTAGGGATTACCTTAGCTACGGATGCTTATGGTCCAGTAGCTGATAATGCGGGTGGAATCGCGGAAATGTCCGATTTGCCCGATGAAGTGCGTGAACGGACTGATGCGCTGGATAGTTTGGGAAATACAACGGCGGCGACGGGCAAAGGTTTTGCGATTGGTAGTGCGGCGATGACGGCTTTGGCTCTGACTGCGGCGTTTATCAGTGCAATAGGTGGCGGTGATGCCAGCGCGCAACAAGTCAATATCCTTGATGCGAAATTGATTACAGGTTTCTTTATCGGTGGGCTGTTGCCTTATGTTTTTAGCGCATTGACGATGCTAGCTGTGGGTGATGCGGCACAACAAATTGTGGAAGAGGTGCGTCGCCAATTCCGCGAAATCAAGGGCATTATGGAATACGAAAATGAGCCGGACTATGATGCTTGTGTGTCAATTAGTACGGATAGTGCCATTCGTCAAATGCTCTTGCCGGGGATTATTGCTGTCGCAACGCCCGTGGTGATTACCCTGCTGGCGATTGTTGGACAGGGGAATGCACTCGGTGATTTCGTGGGTAAAGAAACACTTATCGGTGTGCTGGTGGGTTCGCTCGTGTCTGCTTTCATGCTCGCGGTCATGATGGCGAATGCAGGTGGGGCTTGGGACAACGCTAAGAAATATATCGAAGCGGGTAACTTTGGCGGTAAGGGGTCAGATGCTCATAAAGCGGCGGTCTCTGGTGATACGGTTGGTGATCCCTTTAAAGATACATCGGGTCCGTCACTGAACATCTTGATCAAATTGTTGGCGATTGTCTCGTTGGTGATCGCGCCCCTGTTGCAGACAATTCCGTAACAAGTCATTTTAAATTGTGTTATGAAACGGCAGGTAGATTAAGATGCCTGTCGTTTTTGATTCTCAGTAGAGGAACATCTCGGTCTACGATATGATGGAACGCATAATGATGACCAAAAGGAGTTTCATATTATGAAATTTGAAGCGGATGGTCCACGCGGGCTATATTTTGAAGAATTTGAGATGGGTGCAACGATGCTGACTCGCGGACGCACGGTCACAGAAGCGGACATCGTGCAATTTGCAGGGCTGACAGGGGATTATAACCCGATGCACACGGATGCGGAATATTGCAAAGGCTCATTTATGGGACAACGGGTCGCACATGGGATGCTGACTTTGAGCTATGCTGTAGGTCAAGCCTACCAACTCGGCATATTAGAGCGCACTGTGTTAGGTTTTCGTGGGTTAGACATGAAATTTAGCGCACCTGTCTATATTGGTGATACTATCCGCGCGCAACTGAAAGTGACTGAAAAGAAAGAAGCGCGTCGATTGGGTGGGGGAGTCGTGACACTCGAAATGCGAATTTTGAAGCAGGATGATACAGTCGTGCAAAAAGGAGCGATGATATTGTTGATGGCATCTCAGCCAGAAAATGATGAATAATCAGTATCGTTTCGCATAGTCAATAGCTACTTGAATGGTTTGTAGGTGGATGTCTACGATGTCATTCACCTCTTCCGCGTAGCCTCCGCCCATGGTTACTGCAACAGGAATACCCTCTGACGAACACATTTCCATCACCAACCGATCTCGTTGTGCTAATCCAGCTTTCGTCAATGCTAGTTTGCCGAGTTTATCCCCCACATATGGGTCTGCACCAGATTGATAAATCACTAAGTCCGGTTGGTGGAGACTGAGAACTCTTTCTATGGCAATTTCCAATGTTTCCAAGAAAACCCCATCGGTTGTGTTATCAGGCAAGCCAATGTCCATATTTCCCATTACTTTCCGGAAAGGGAAGTTCTTTTCGCCATGAATCGAGAAAGTATAAATGGATGAATCGCCATTGGTAATCGCGGCTGTGCCGTTACCCTGATGCACATCGCAATCAATGACTGCAATTTGCTCTGCTAAACCTTCATGTTGAATTGTCCGAGAAGCAACAGAGGTATCATTGAAGATACAATACCCCTCGCCGTGATGAATGCCAGCATGATGTGTGCCACCTGCAAGGTTAGCTGATACTCCCTCGCATAAAGCTGTACGACACGCACTAATTGTCCCACCGACGGAGCGACGTGAACGCTCCACCATCTGCAATGACCATGGAAACCCAATGCGCCGAATCTCTTTAGAATTCAACAATCCATACTTCACTTTGTCGAGATAAGTTTGGCTATGTGCTAGGAGAATTTGTTCATCTGTTGCGGGTTCGGGAACACATAAATTCTCTGGCGGAAGAGTGCTTGTCTCCAGAATTCTTTGGCGGAGCAGAGAATATTTCTTCATTGGGAAGCGATGTCCCTCTGGCAACGGAAGAACAAAATGGTCGCAGTAATAGGCTTTCATGAGAGGTTTGTCTTTAGTTGTTGGTTTTTAGTTGTTAGATTCGCGATAAATTCTGGTGATTTGCTATTGACCTCGTAATCGCTCAATTCAGTTGCTTAAGTTTTATACTCAGTTTTCAACAGTCGGTCAATATCGCCGACAACTTCTAAGCCGGCATTCCGACCTGTACCTTCAAAGACGATTCGTTTCCATTGTTTTTCAACCAGTTGCAGTTCAACAATCGCTTGCATGGTCTCGCCGACGCGCATGTGCATGTCCGTGCGCTCTGGACCCAATAGCAGACCGCCTTCAGCTCGTTGGGCATGAATGGCCATGCGATAGTTTCTATCTTCCACAACCCAATCGACTAGCTCATCAGTCACAGCAAGATGCTTTACCTTTGCGCCTGTGTAGGATGCAAAGCGATAGAAGGTCTGTCGATGATAGAATGCCATGGTGAAGCCTGCCCACTTGAAGCCAAAATTGGGGATGACAGCAATCGAACCGAATAGCGAAGTTTCATCCACATCAAAGTGATTGGTTTGCATCCAGACATATCCCTCTGGAAAGGATTTGCCCCAATCTTTTTCGATATAGCCTAGCCCGCCATCAAAATTGATTACTTCTCCATTGATTGTGAGTGAGCCTTTAATCTGATGATTCATACTGACAATACCATGATTGCACTCCATGAAAGGAAACCAGCCGAAGAAGCCCATGATACCGGGTGATGTCCATGAAACTGGAAAGGGAGTTAAGTTCTGAAAATGTAATTCTCCCTTGAAACTCCCTTGCTCATCTTCAACATCCAGTAGCAAACAATCTTCTCGAAAGTGACTGTTACCAAGCCAAACGTCGAAATCATTATCTTTGGCATTAAATTGTTCAATCGGAAAGCGATGGTAAGTGGCGGTGTTTTGTGTGCCATCCAACACTTGGATAAAGGCATGATTTTTATTCTTATCTTCGTTTATGAATATCGCGGGGATAATTGCGAAGCGGTGTTGTTCATCTTCACTTATTAGCTTGTAATACCAGCCTTCAAAAAATGGGGCTTTGGCTTGATGTCCGTGATACCACGTGGGATTCAAGCGTTGTTGAATGAATTGCTTCATCTCTTAAACTCAGTCAGTTACAATACAATCTCATACATTCGCATGGAGGATAACATGAAAGTTGGCATCGTAGGGAGTGGTTTTGTGGGTGCGACTGCGGCATACGCTTTGGTGATGCGGGGCGTGGGGCGTGAAATTGTGCTAGTAGACCTCGATAGAAAACGCGCGCAGGCTGAAGCGGATGATATTTATCATGCTGTGCCATTTGCTGAACCTCTCGAAATTCGTGCAGGTGATTATAGCGATTTAGCGGGTTGCCAAGTCGTGATTATCTCAGCTGGAGTCAGCCAGAAACCCGGTGAAACCCGCCTCCAATTACTTGAACGCAATGCCCAAGTGTTCAAACAAGTCATTCCTAATGTCCTCCAGTATGCACCCAATACAATGTTAATTGTAGCGACCAATCCTGTTGACATCATGACGCACCTTACAGCGCGATATGCTGGTGAAATGAGTGTAGATTCTAGCCGAGTTATTGGCTCTGGTACGACACTAGATACGGCTCGTTTTCGTGCGCTTTTGGCACGTAAATTAGGTGTCGATTCCCACCATATTCATGCATATGTTGTTGGCGAACACGGTGACTCCGAAGTTCCCACTTGGTCATTGGTCACGGTTGGTGGTTTATCGCTTAATGATTTTTGTAGGCAAGTCAATATGACATTAGACGAGGCAACCCGCGAGGATATAGGCAATCAAGTCCGACGTGCTGCCTATCACATCATTGAAGGTAAGGGTGCAACTTATTATGGGATTGGTAGCGCTTTGGCGCGAATTGTCGATGTGATACTCCATGACCAACGTTCTATTATGACGGTCTGTACGCCTCAGCCTGATATTGCAGGTGTACAGGATGTCACTGTGTCGATGCCTCATATGCTAGGGGGAAAGGGCATTATGGACAGCTTTCCACTACCCCTGAGTGAGGATGAACAGCAGAAACTTTATGAGAGTGCTTCGCTGATTCGACAAATCATTACGGACTTGGATGCTCAATCGAGTTAGGATTGTAGAAACGCGATCAAATCTGTATTGAATGGGTCAACATTTTCTTCCATGGGCAGATGTCCGACATCAGGGTAGGTTATCATCATCGCTGTGGGGAGTGCAACTGCCATCGCTATGCCACCTTCAATGGGAACCCATGTGTCTTCTTCTCCCCAGAGAATAAGAACAGGAACATCCACAGCGTTGACTAAATCATCTAGGGTCACAGTATCTGTCTCTTCGGCGGCGGTATATGCTAAGAATCCAAGTTCCCAATTTTCGATGGATAAGCCTCGTTGATAACCCTCTGCGACTTCATCTGTGACGACTTCTGTGCGGTGGTAGGCACTGGTCAAAATATCGGTAAAGCGTTCTGGTGTGAGGAGTGTGCGAATTGTGAGGGCGGCGATGGGGGATTCTGGGTCTAGCTGGCTCATCAAGCTAAACAGCGAATTGCCATTTTCTTGCTCTTCTTCGCTATTATCTGAGGCTTGTTCATTGAAGATACCTCCAGCAACAAAGACCAACTTATCGACTCGTTCTGAATGACGCACGGCAAAATGTGCTGTGACATGGCCTCCCATGCTATGTCCAACAATGGTCGCTGTCTCAATGTCGAGGTCGTCCATTAATCCGGCAATAAGGTCTGCCATCCATGCGCGTGAATAATCTAGATCAGGGCCTTTGTCGGATAAGCCAAATGGGGGTAAATCGAGTGCGACAGCATATAATCCGGCATCGGCAAGGGCAGGGAGCGTATCGCGCCATGTGAAGGTTGAGCCACCGAAGCCATGCATCAAGATGACGGCTGGCTGCGATGAGTCACCTTCTTCAATGAAATAAATCTCCGCGTTGTCTATCATGGCAAATTTTCCATTGGGGTCGGCGAGTTCTCGCGGTGTGCGGAAGTCGTCATCCTGTGAAAGAATGGGTACGGTTGTAAAGAGGAGGAGCAATAAAACTAATCTTTTCATTTAATCATCCTCTTTAATCGCTTTGAAGGCTGATAGGGTGCGCTCTCTTGCTGCGCTGTGGTCAACAATCGGTGCGGGGTAGTCGACCGGGGGTTCGTCCATTTCCCATGGCGTGTGAATGTATTTGTCTGGGATATTTTTGAGTTCGGGTATCCAATGGCGGATGTATGTGCCATCAGGGTTGTGTTTTTTGGATTGTGCTACAGGATTGAAGATGCGGAAATAGGGTTGGGCATCTGTGCCTGTTCCTGCCGCCCATTGCCAGCCCCCATTATTCGCCGCTGGGTCGCCATCGAGTAGCCATTGCATGAAATGGAGTTCACCATATTGCCAATGAACGAGTAAGTCTTTTGTCAAGAAGGATGCCACAATCATACGAGCCCGATTTGGTATCCAGCCGATTGCTTTGAGCTGTCGCATAGGGGCATCCACAATAGGGTATCCGGTTTTTCCCTCTTTCCATGCTTGTAAATCTTCTTCGTTGTTTATCCATTCCAAATTATCATACTCTCGGCGGAAGTTATGGCGGTCAACGTGTGGGTAATGATACAAAATGTGCATATAAAACTCGCGCCACGTCAACTCACTAACGTAAGTTTCAATGGATTTCTTGACAGATTTGCTGGACGTGTCTTGATAGGCATCGTGCGCCGCCCAATAGACTTGTCTGGGTGAAAGCATACCAAGCCTAAGATAAGGAGACAAATAGGATGAGCCTGCTTCTCGATTATCGGCAAAGGGTGCAATGGTCAGATTGTTACGCTGGTCTGTGTAATGCTCGATACCGTTCTTGATGAATGACTTAAGCATTTGATGTGCTGTGTCTTCGTCTGCACCGGGGATAGGTACATTGGTCTCAAAGCCGAGTTTTTGAAGTGTGGGTATATCGTCGCTCTTGATGTTGTCAAGTGGTGCGAAGTGTTCGGGTTTCATCTCGATTTCAGAGATAGGTGGCTTCTCTATCAGATTCCATTTCTTCTTAAATGGTGTAAAGACTTGGTAAGGGTCACCATTATCTTTCATGACTGCGCCGGGGGGTAATAGTATAGCATCATGATGGGTGTGGATTTCGATATCGAGTGTTTTTTGAATTTCATTATCTCGTTTGCGTGCAAAAGGCGAATAATCGAGGTTGAAGTAGAGTCCGCGCGCATGGGTTTCTGTGACCAATTCTGTCAGGATGTCTTTTGGATTGCCGTGCCGGATGACGAGTTGACTACCGGCATCTTTTAGTGCTCGATTGAGTACTTCTAGTGCTTTAAGCATAAAAGCCAGTCGGGGGGCACCTGTTCGTGGGCTTGTCAATATGGCGGAGTCGAAGATAAATAGGGGGATTACGGGATGTCCACTTGCGATTGCTTCATGCAGGGCGAGATTGTCTTGCAAGCGTAAATCCCGCCGAAACCAGCGAATGACAGGTTGCGTCATGACAATACTTTTAGTGCTTGTGTAGGCTTGGGTTGAAATAGGCCAAGATTTCGTTGCACATTCTTCGCAACACGCATCGCGCCAAGAGTCACCCCAGCTGTTGATTGCCCCGGAAAGATGGAATCACCAACTAGTCGCAAATTCTGAATTCCAGTACTGGGATTGCGTGCTTTGAATAGAGAAGTTTGTGCGAAACCTCCGACCATGCCCTGTTTCCTTCCTGTGTAGAATTCATAAGTAATCGGTGTTCCCTGTAGAACGAGAGTTGTACTTTGCTTGAAGCCCGGAATGGCACTCTCCACAGCATCTAGCATCTTCTCTGTATACGCTTCTTTGCGTTCTCCATAGGCTTCTTTGTTATTATTCAGCAAGTCCCACCAATCTTGGACGCGAGTATGTGTGGTGATGGTGACGGCACGTTCTCCTTCGGGTGCGCGTGAACTATCCCAAGTCGGTGACATGGAGGCGAACACTGTGTTGCCTTCTCCTAACTTGCCCTCCAATTGAGTCACAACTTGGTGATGGTCGGCGATGTTTTTTGGAAAGCCATCGCTTTTGACACCGACGTGCAAGACAAATGCGCCATAGGTTGTATCCCGCTTTTGGACTTCTTGCTGGATTTTCTTTGGACTAGCTTCACCGAGAAGTTGATGCAATGTCCATGGTGTCGAGTTGGTTATTACAAAATCCGCTGGATAGAAAGTCGTGGATTTGGCACGTTTCCCACGATGAGCATGAACCCCAATGACTTGACCATTATTGACTTCAATCTTGGTCACATGGTGTCGATAGTGAATCTCACCGCCGAGTTCGATAAATTTCTCGGCAAGTTGATCGGCAATACCTCCGATACCTCCTTCAACGTGATAGACACCTTGTCGCACGAGGTCAAGTGCTGTTGCGCCATAGAGGGCGTTGGTATGTTGTGTCGTTGTTTGTGCAGAGATGAGGAGTTGGGCATCTAAGAAGCGGACGAATTCGGTGTGTTTATCGAATTTCCTGCGCTTGAGCCAATCCCTTACACTACTAAACGCAAAGGGTATGAGACTCAAATCTTTGGGAAAATACTTCAGTCCTACTTTTGCTAATTGGAGCAATTCAGGGATATCCATTGGTGTCCACGGTAGCCCCTCTGCACTTAGCCTCCAGCCCATGTCGGCGATAAACTGTTGTTCATTCCAAAAGGTTTCAGTCTCTGGGAAGTTGTCCATGACATCCTGATTGTCTTGACAGAGTTTAATGGTGCGGTTGGACAGGTGAACCACCCAAGCGGGGTCATGTTGATGCACTTTCCAGTCAATATCCAGCTCACGTCCGGCGATGTCATGAGGACCATTCGGTTGGTATCCGCCCGCCACGGTTGCGCCTGCCTCAAAGCGGAAGCCCTTATGAACAAATGTCCCTGCACATCCGCCGGGATAGGTGTTCGCCTCAAAGATAGTGACTTTGTAGCCTGCTTTGGCAAGAAAAGCACCCGTGGTCAAGCCGCCGATGCCTGCACCGATGATTATGATATGTGAGGTGTGTTGGGTCATGGTGTTTCGACAGCTCGTTTAGTGCGTAAATGACGATAGAAGAAGAGGATACGAAGTGGAATGCCATCGAATATCAAGCGTGTCAATAATCCTTTTATGCCCGGTGGATGAGCAAGTGTGATTTTATCAGTTAATGCAATTCCCTCATCAACTTGCTCAAAGATATGCTCGTGTCGCCAATATCCCATCGGACCTTTGAGCATACGGTCAGCAAAGGAGGTTTCAATCGGCCCGTCTTCATGACGGACATGCCAGCGCAAGGGTATTGGACCGAACCAGAGTGTGAATTCAAGTTCGCCTTCAGTGTTGCTTGTGCGCGTATCCCGATGCAAGCGGATAAATATAGGCGGTGGAGTCAGAATCGCGAGTGCTTTTGGGTCGGTATGAAACGCTTGCATCTGCTCCATGGTTGTCTGCATGATGCTTCGTTTTTCAAATGTCTTTGTATTGGTCGGTGTCATTATCTTCTGATTGTTATATGAGTCATATCTATAAGGGTGAGGCATCTTGTCTAATGCTAGCTGATTTTTCGATGAAAACTTGATGAGTCTTTCGGTGAATCATCAACATGCGGAGCAGTCAAGCTATGCTATAATGCCCATATCCAATTATTCGTGTTGATTCAAAGACAATTCCAATGACTAATCTATTCATTTCATACTCTCGTAGAGATCAGACCTTTGTTCGTCGCTTGTTTGAACGGTTACAAGAAGAACAACGGGATGTTTGGGTGGATTGGGAAAACATTCCTCTTACTGCGGAATGGCTTGAAGAGATTTATGATGGAATAGAGAATGCCAATGCCTTCGCTTTTGTAATAAGCCCCGATTCTGTGCGGTCTGAGGTGTGTAGCTTGGAATTGGCTCATGCCATCGAGCATAACAAACGGCTCGTGCCGATTTATCATCGTGATTTGGTAGAACAACACGATAAAGCCGCCTTGCATCCGTCACTCTCATCTCACAATTGGATCATGTTCCGTGAAGAAGATGATTTTGATTCTGCTTACGAGAAGATGGTCGATGCTTTAGATACGGATTTAAGTCATCTCCAATTGCATACACGACTGTTAGTCCGAGCTGTTCAATGGAATGAAAAAGAACGTGATAATAGCCTTGTTCTACGTGGGAATGAACTTGGTGAAGCTGTACGCTGGCTCCAAGATAGCGAAGAAAAACAGCCTGCACCGACAGCCTTACACAAAGACTTTATTGCGGCGAGTCAACGTGCCGCCTCTGCAAGACGACGAGTGATTGTTTTAACCGGCGTGTATGGCGCTGTGGTTTTGTTGCTGGCTCTCTTTGCCTTTTTCCAAGCGGTCACGGCTGAGACTCGCCGGCGGGAAGCGGAAGATCAACGAGAAGTTGCTGAATTGAATGCGGCGACGGCAGTGTCCGCGCAATCGACATCAACCTTTAACGAGAAATTATCTAATCGGAATGCGGCAACAGCGGTATCCGCGCAATCGACATCGGTATTTAATGAGCAATTGTCAGAAAGTCTGGCACTTGCCTCTAACGCCCAACAAGCACTCTATCGTGATAACAACCCTCAACTCGCTATCGTCCTTGCGCTCGAATCCAACGACAATGAAAACCCCTCCGATTTGGCACAAAGTGTACTGGCTCAAGCCGCTTATGCACCCGGCGCACGGTTTATTGAGGGTAATCGTATCCAAAATAGTGTCCGTGTCGCCATCAGTTCAGATGATACTTATGCGTTGTCCGTCTCAGCTGACAATGAATTGATATTATGGCGATTACAAACTCGTGAAGAGGTGCATCGTTGGTCGTTTGATGGACTTGTTCCTCATAGTTTTGCTTTTAGTCCAGATGATACCTTGATTGCTGTGGGTTTGGAAAGTGGCGAGATTGCGGTGTTGGATAGTACAAGTTATGAGGAGCAAATACGTTTTGGCTCTGTGCCAGACGAGGGGGAAAACGAGGTTTGGGATGTGATCTTTTCTCCAACCGGACGTTATGTCATTGGAGGATTCGAGGGAGGCTTGGTTCATCGCTATCATGCGACAACAGGGGAATTGGTTACTGAGTATGTTGGGTCGGAGAATCCGGTACTGAGCGTGGGAGTGACACCAGACTCCAGTGTAGTCGTCTCTGCTGAACAAGATGGAACGAGTCATGTCTGGGATTATGGTACAGGCGAAATTATTCAAACTATCAATCCTGAAGTAGGTCCGGCATGGATGGTCGAAGTTACACCTGATGGCACAGGGATGTTTGTCAGTTATGAAGATAGTAGTATTCATCTTTGGGATATTGCGACAGGTGAAGAGATTTACCGCTTAGTTGGACATGACCAAAGAGTATGGGATATGGACATTAGTGCCGATGGGCAACTTGGGGTTTCAGGTTCGTATGACACATCCCTCATTCTTTGGGATTTAGAAGTTGGTGAACCCATTCGTCAACTCAAAGGACATACGTCTGCAATTTATGGCGTGTCCTTCACGCAAAACGCGCGCCGTGTCCTCTCTGGATCATGGGATGGCACCGTGCGTTTGTGGGATATGGAAAGTGGCGCGGAATTGCAACGTTTGGTGGGACATAGCAATTGGGTGTGGAATATCAAAACATTTGAGGATGCAGGCGGTAACGCGAGACTCATGTCCAGTTCTCGTGATGCGACATTATTGCTTTGGGATTTAGATACAGGTGAAATCTTAGAAGCCTTTGAAGGACATGAAGCCGAAATCTATGCGGTTGATGTCAGCACAGATAGGACTCGCGTCCTCTCTGGATCGCGTGATGGAACAGCTGTAATTTGGGAGATTGAGACCGGACAGATGCTGTTTCAATTTACTGAACACAATGGTGAGCGTATCCGTGCGGTTGCCTTTAGTCCTGACGGGGATATGGTGCTAACAGGGGACGATACTGGACGGATTATTTTATGGAATCCTGAAAGTGGTGAAATCATCCGTGAATTTGTCGGACATGAGATACGTATTTGGGATGTGAGTTTTAGCTCAGATGGCTCACTGGCATTAAGTAGTTCGGCGGATGGCAGTATTATTTTATGGAATGTCGCCGATGGTGAGCTTATCCGTCGGTTTGAAGGACATGGTGGGGCAGTCTACAGCATTGTGTTTAGTCCCGATGATTTGTTTGCATTGTCTGCTTCTGAAGACCGAAGTATTCGCTTATGGGATGTGGCAACTGGTGAACAAGTACGGCGTTTCGATGGACATACTTCAGATGTGAACTCGGTTGCTTTTAGTGCGGACGGAACACGCGCAATTTCTGCATCAGAAGATTTGACTGTGCGACTTTGGGACGTGGCGCGGGGTATTGAAACTCAACGCTTTGATGGACATGCGGATGAAGTCCTCGCTGTGACCTTTGGGCTAGATGGACGCTCAGCAATTTCTGGTGCAAAGGACACCACGATTCGGCAATGGCAAATCAATACTTTAGATGAACTCGTTGATTGGACATTTGAGAATCGCTACATCATGTCACTGAGTTGTGAGCAACGCGATTTGTATCGTGTCGAACCGTATTGTGATGCGGAATCTGCTACGCAATAATCTGAAAATTGTAAAAATTTGCAAAAATTGTCGTCGTAATTCCAAAATTAATGGTATTGAACATGATTTTCCACTAGGATAGAACTATCATTAATATGAAGGAGTGTTTCATGGCACACTGGAATTATCTCATCAATCCGGATAATGATGAACTCACCGACGATGAACTTGACAATATCGCAGGTGGTGGTCCCCCTCCTCCCGGTGAAGACTAAACCGCAGAACATCGTTATTATGAAGGAACTCGGTGTTGAACTACCGAGTTTTTGTTTTCGGCAAAATCGCCTATAATGGCGTTGTAAGATGAAACTATCATCTCATCCATAAGCGAAAGGACAATCGCATGCAGTGGTATCTCAACATTAATGATCCAGACGACGAACTCGATGAAGACGAATTAGAAGACATCTCAGGTGGTGGTCCTCCCCCTCCCGGTGAAGACTAATCAATCACACATTCAATGAATAGAACTCGGTGGTTTGCGCTACCGAGTTTTTGTTTTTTAAGGTTTCAACTATAATTTAGGCATTACACTAAATGAAATAACTGTCCACTGGGACTCACCTTATGCAAGATCGCCTATTTCGTCGCTCTGCCCTTGACCGACTCTCATCGCCAGAACAGTTGGATCAACTCTTGACTATTACAACACCTCGCTCTTGGCTGGTGTTGTTAGGCTTCGCGTTGCTCATTGGTGCAGTATTAATTTGGGCGTTTTTGGGTAGTGTTGCCACAACTGTCGATGGCGAAGGGATTCTCTTGCGTGGAGGGAGAAGTGGAACAGAAAATATCTCAGCGTCTTCGACAGGTATTATCGGCGATATTTACGTGGATGTCGGAGATTCAATAGAATCAGGACAGGTTGTTGCGCGGATATTGCAGAATAACAGTACCGAAAATGTGCGTGTGATTAGCAGTTTTACGGGACGTATTATCGAGATTCGTGTAGCACAAGATAACTTTGTTCAGATTGGGGAACCTCTCATTATCCTCGAAGCAACAAGCGGAGATTCAGATTTGCAGGCGATTGTCTATCTCCCAGCGACAGACGGAAAACGAGTTCAACCGGGGATGCGTGTTCAACTGTTACCCTCGACGGTGCGTTCAGAGGAGGTTGGCGTACTCTTAGGTTGGGTTACTTCTGTTGGCGAATTTCCAGAAAGTTCACAAGCCATGCTGAACGTCTTAAATAATGAAGAACTGGTGACACGCTTTACGGAAGCATCAGATAACACGCCTATTGAAGTCCGCATCGACCTCATCCCTGATAGAGATACGGTCAGTCGCTATCAATGGTCATCACCGGAAGGTCCTGATTCTGCAATCGAAAGTGGAACTTTGACAGATGCAACTATCATTCTTGAAGATAAAGCACCTATTGAACTCATTTTTTCCAATTAAACGAAATTGTGCCTGATGAGTGCTGTTCAACCGCCCACTAATCGCATCCGACGTTTTCAATCGACCAAGCGGGAAAAAGTCCCGACGATTTTGCAGATGGAAGCGGTGGAATGTGGTGCGGCATCGTTGGCAATGATATTAGCCTCTCATGGACGCTATGTTCCTTTAGAAGAGTTGCGCTCGGTTTGCGGTGTGTCTCGTGATGGAGTGAAGGCGAGTAATATCGTTAAAGCGGCGCGCGTGTATGGGATGGATGCGCGGGGCTTCCGCAAAGAAATTACCCAACTCCACGAGATGCCCTTGCCAATGATTGTCTTTTGGAACTTCAATCACTTCTTGGTGGTAGAAGGCTTTCAGCAAGATAAGGTCTTTATCAATGACCCCGCACTTGGCTCACGAGAACTTACACCTGCTGAATTTGACGAAGGTTTTACAGGTGTGGTTCTCACGTTTGGCCCCGGCGAGAATTTTCGTCAAGTGGGCAAGAAGCCAAGCCTTACAGGCGCATTAGCTCGACGCTTATCTGAGTCGAAGGTGGCGTTGCTCTATATTGTCCTCATTAGCTTGGCATTGATTATTCCGGGACTTGCTATTCCCGTATTCACGCAAATTTTTGTTGATAATGTTTTGGTGCGCGGGCAAGATTGGCTTTTAGGGTTGCTCATCGGCTTGGGCATCACAGGGATATTCCGCGCGATACTACTTTGGCTTCAACAATATTATCTCCTTCGCTTAGAGACCAAACTTTCACTTGTATCGTCGAGTCAATTCTTCTGGCATGTGCTTCATTTACCGATTGAGTTTTTTGCCCAACGCTTTAGTGGCGAAATCAGTTCACGTGTTCAAATCAATGACCGTGTTGCTCAATTGCTATCCGGTGAGTTAGCAACGGCGATTCTCAACATCATTTTGGTTGTTTTTTATGTGGTGGTCTTGTTGCTCTACGATCCATTGCTGACAGCGATAGGTGTCATTATTGCCTTTGTGAACATCCTTGCGCTTCGTTATATTGCCCGTCGTCGAATTGATGCCAATCAACGTCTGCTCCAAGAACGGGGCAAGATGATAGGTACAGCGATGAATGGTTTACAAACTATTGAAACCATCAAAGCAACTGGCTCAGAGAATGATTTATTCGCACGGCTGGCTGGGTATCATGCCAAAGCCCTCAATGCAGAACAGCAATTCAAACTCTTGTCGCAGGTTTTCTCGGTTGTGCCACCTTTTTTGACTATGCTCAATACCACCGCGATTTTGGCGATTGGTGGCTTGCGCGTGATGGATGGCGACTTAACCGTTGGGGCATTGGTTGCATTTCAAGCATTGATGATGAGTTTTATCACCCCCTTTAATGAGATTGTCAATTTAGGCGGACGCTTCCAAGAAGTAGAAGGGGATATGAATCGGCTGGATGATGTCCTGCGTTATCAAAGGGACCCACGCCTTGAAAATAATGGGGCAGAACTGACAGATGATGTTACCATTGGCAAACTAGTCGGACGTGTAGAACTCAACAACCTAACCTTTGGCTATAGTCGACTCAATCCACCCCTCATCAAAGACTTCAACCTAACTATAGCCCCTGGTGCGCGAGTTGCCTTAGTGGGTGGCTCCGGTAGTGGGAAGTCCACAGTCGTCCGTTTGATTGCTGGCTTGTATGATGTTTGGGAAGGAGAGATTCGATTTGATGATATGTTGCGTGATGAAATCCCCCGCCCAGTTATCAACAATTCGCTTGGTATGGTTGACCAAGATATTTTCATGTTTGAAGGGACGGTGCATGAAAATCTAACACTTTGGGACCCGACGATTCCGGAGTATGACATTATTCAAGCCACCAAAGATGCTGTGATTCATGCCGACATATCGGAACGTGCTGGTGGATATGATCATCTGGTCGAGGAAGATGGGCGCAATTTCAGTGGAGGGCAACGTCAACGCCTTGAGATTGCGCGTGCTTTAGTGGGTAATCCGTCTATCTTAATCCTAGACGAAGCCACCAGCGCCCTTGACCCCGTGACCGAAAAGATGATTGATGACCATCTACGTCGGCGTGGCTGTACGTGCATCATTGTCGCCCATCGCCTGAGTACCATTCGAGACTGTGACGAAATCTTGGTGATGGAACAAGGGTATGTTGTCCAGCGAGGGACACACGAACAACTCATCGATGAAGACGGTCCTTATGCTGATTTAATCCGTGCTGAAGCCTTTGAAGAAGAACGTGCGAAATCCTATTTGGAATTCTTATATTAAGACATGACATGGACGATCAAAACGGACATATAAATTCTCCAATACAATCTTTTGGTCTGGGAGAAAGCGAACCGACGGTCATTGGAAGTAATACTCCATTGCTGCTGAGAGACCCTGAAAGTATCTGGCTCATTTATGCAGGAGCCGTGGATGTCTTTGCGGTGCGGACAACCGACGATGGAGAACCGGATAGTCCGCGTAAGCATTTGTTCCGCGCCAATCAGGGACAAATCATTCTGGGGTTAGACTTGCATGTTTATGGTAAAGGGATTCATATCCTCGCCGTTGGAACAAAGAATAGCGTCGTTGCTCAACTCCCTCGTGCGGATTTTGAAGCCTTGCTCAATGATGCTGATAAAGCCCAACAAACTCAAACTCTGCTTGATGAATGGCTCCAAAATTTTTCTCGCAGTGTCCAACAGCAAGTGGCTTTACGTCAATTTGTCCCTTTGTCGGCTAATCAAGCGGTTGAAGTCGAATCTGACTCGGTTGCACGTCCCAGACGGGGTGTTCTCTGGGTGAAAGCTCTTGATGGAGCCGCCCAATTCGTCAGTAAAACCGAACTTCCACTTGTCACGGCGGATGATTTCCTGCCAGTAACCGAGCATACATGGCTCTATGTTGAGAACAATGCCCGCCTCTATGCCATTGATACTGAAGAATTTGTTCGCAAAGCCTTTTCGTGGAATCTGATTAACAATTTCCATCGCTTGGTTTTAGATTGCATTGTCTGGGGCTTGGATGATTTCCAGACGATTGAACGACATCGAATCGAACAACAATCTCAACATGACCAACATCAAGTGGATGTCGCCTTCCATCGCTTAGGTGGTGTGTTATCCGATGAAGATGAAGACGAGCTGTTGCCGATTGATTCCAATGACTTATTGTTGGCGACTCTCCAACGTATTGGTCGAAGTCTTGGTGTAAAGATCGTCCCACGTCCCAACCCAATCGACGGACGCGATGAAGAGACGACTCTCGATGCTATCACACGGACATCAGGGGTACGAGTGCGCCAAGTTGCTTTGCGGGGTTATTGGTGGCAGGCGGATAACGGTCCTTTATTGGCTTATTTGCAGAAAACGAATCGACCTGTCGCACTGATTCCAAACTCAACCAACAACTATGAGATGGTTGATATTTATGAGCAAACCCGACAGCCTGTGACATCAAGTGTTGCCAATCAATTATCCCAACTTGCTTATTCTTTTTACCGCACATTGCCAACTAAAATCCTCCATGCGCGTGATTTACTTCGCTTTGGCTTGAAGCAGGCAAAAGGGGATTTATTGAATGTCATCTTGATGGGTATCGCAGGTGGGATTCTTATCATCGCTATTCCACTCATCACCGGACGTATCTTCGACTTTATTATCCCTTCTGCAGACCGCGCCCAGTTGGTGCAATTTGCTCTCCTTCTCCTCACCATTGCAATCGTGACAGCGATTTTCCAAGTGATGCGGAGTATTGCCGTCTTGCGTGTCGAAATGAAAATGGACTCGGCACTTCAATCGGCGGTATGGGACAGATTGCTTAACTTACCTGCGCCTTTCTTCCGTGATTATACTGCTGGCGACCTGAGTTCCCGTGCGTTGGGTGTGAGTGCTATTCGTCGTGCGGTATCTGGCACAGTGGTACGTTCATTGCTCTCCGCGATATTCTCGATATTTAACTTTATCTTACTCTTCTATTTCAGCGTTCCCCTAGCACTTGTGGCAACATTCCTTGTCGGGATTGCTTTTGGCGTGACGCTCTTTATCGGCAATCGACAGATGACCTTTCAACGTCACCTGACCAACATTGAAGGTTCTATTTCGGGCATGGTTTTGCAATTTATTACTGGCATCACCAAGTTCCGTATCGCAGGAGTCGAAGGACGTGCGTTTGCACAGTGGGCGCGTCGTTTTACTGAACAAAAGCAATATGCCTATCAAGTGGGTAACGCCGGTAATGCGTTGATTGTCTTTAACCTGTCTTTTCCAGTTATCTCAGCAATTGTGATATTCGCGCTCGTTGCCAACATCACGGATTTCTCAACAGGCGAATTTCTTGCTTTCAATGTTGCCTTCACGACTTTCCTACTTGCTGGTCTCGATCTCAGCACTGCTTTGATTTCGGTGTTGCAAGTTGTCCCGACTTATGAGCGGATGCAACCTATTTTAGAAACACTACCCGAAGTTGATGAAACCAAATCCGACCCCGGCGAACTTTCCGGTGAAATCGAAGTGAGCCGTGTCTCATTCCGTTACGATGAAGACGGTTTACTCATTCTCAAAGATATTAATTTTCATGTCACACCGGGCGATTTTGTAGCGATTGTGGGTCCGTCTGGTTCTGGGAAATCAACTCTATTCCGCCTGCTATTGGGCTTTGAGACTCCTGAATCGGGTGGAATTTTCTACGATGGTCAAGATTTGGGGGGCTTGGATATTCGAGCTGTACGGCAACAATTGGGAGTTGTCTTACAAAATGGGCAACTGATGACAGGGGATATCTTCACAAACATCGTTGGAGTCGCACCCTTGACAATTGATGATGCTTGGGAAGCGGCTGAAATGTCTGGACTTGCCGATGACATTCGAGAGATGCCCATGGGGATGCACACAATTATTAGCGAGGGAGGCAGTACCCTATCTGGTGGACAACGCCAACGCCTCTTGATTGCCCGTGCCATTGCTAAGAAACCCAAAATCCTCTACTTTGACGAAGCCACTAGCGCACTCGATAATCGTACTCAAGCCATCGTCAGTGAAAGTCTCGAAAAATTGGATGCGACCCGAATCGTGATTGCTCATCGCTTAAGTACAATCATCAATGCCGACCATATTCTCGTCATGCATCATGGGAAACTAGTCGAAACCGGAACTTATGATGAACTCATCCGCAACTCAACCCTGTTTGCTGACCTTGCTCGCCGTCAATTGGTTTAATATCTGATGGAACTGCTTATGCCTTCGCGCTTAAAACTCGCTATATTCATCATTCTTCCCTTGTTGCTTGTCGCTTGTGCTGAGCAAAGCCTCGCTGAACAACGCGAAGCTAATGCCCGTCGCGCGGATGCAGATGATCCCATTGTGATTGGCTTTGCCTGGCCCTTTGAAGCGGATTGGGACTTCTTGCCAGAGGGTGTTGATATGGCTGTAGATGAGATTAATTCGAGTGGCGGAGTGTTGGGTCGTCCACTAGAAATCGTACGCGCCGATGACCATGACTCTGTCATTGAAGGACGACAGATTGCTCAAGACTTTGCAGAAAATACGGATATGCTCGCTGTCATTGGACATGCATGGTCGTACATTTCTGTGCCTGCCTCACCGATTTACGAATTCAATGGTTTAATCATGCTCTCGCCGAGTGCAACCAGTCCTGATTTGACTCGTGGTGACTTCAATTTTATCTTTCGCAATGTCGCTAGTGATGATGAAGTTGGACGGCAATTAGCGCGTTATGCTTTAGATCAAGGGTATCGGGACATGATGATTTTGTATGTCAATGACCCGAATGGACGTGAACTCTCGAATGTGTTTGAAAATGAAGCGAGTGGGATTGGCATCTCGATAATTGACCGTCGTAATTATCAAGGAGAACGAAACTTTCCATTGATTTTGGATGATTGGGAAGCATTAGAATTTGACGCGATTTTCATTGCTGGGCAAAATCCAGATGCGGCAACCTTTATCGCCCAAGCACGAGAAGCGGGTATCACAGTCCCCATTATCGGTAGTGACGGACTTGATACCAGTGACCTCGCTGATGTCGCGGGATCATCCGCGGAAGGAACGGTGGTCGCTTCCCATTACCATGCTGATAACCCGCGCGAAGAATTACAAGAATTCATCCAACGTTTTGAGGCTTATTACGCTGATTTTTATGGCGAAGGGCAACCTCTCACGCCCGATACATGGGCGGCACAAGGCTATGATGCGGTCTATCTCTTGAAACATGCCATCGAACAAGCTGAATTGGTAACGCCTGCGGGAGTTGCAGAAGCACTCCATAACACGGCAGATTGGCAAGGGGTGACCGGACCCCATACCTTTGACGGGACAGGAGATGTTATTGGGAAATCTATTGTTCTAAAAGTGCTAGAAAATGGCGAATTCCGCTTCCTCCAGTTGGCGACGGATGACAGTGGCTAAATGACTGATATAATCTATCATCAATCATGGGACACAGCACGAATCTGTGTCCTTTTGAGTCATAAGGGAAGTGACATGATTGGAAGACGTATTGTTATCGTAGGAACGACAGGCTCTGGCAAAACGACCCTTGCACAACAGTTGTCGCAAGTGCTCAATATCACGCATATTGAACTCGATAATCTCTTTTGGAAGCCCAATTGGGAAGAATCGACAAACAATGAATTCCGTCAAAAGATAGCTGATGCACTCGCCAATTTTGACCAATGGGTTGTGGATGGCAATTATAGTTTAACCCGTGAGATGATTTGGCCGAAAGCTGAAACGATTATCTGGTTGGATTATCCACTGAGAGTTAATTTTTGGCGATTATTCAAACGGAGCTTGGGGCGTGGATTAAGAAAAGAAAAGCTGTGGGATGCCCAAAATCAAGAACGCTTAAAGAACCAATTTGCTAGCCGAGATTCACTCTTCATTTGGGCAATCAAATCCTACTCACGCCGTCGCCGAAATTATACTCAGATTTTTCGTGATAATATCTATCCACATTTACATCTAATTCGCCTGAAAACACCCCAAGAAACCAACCATTGGCTCTCCATTCTAAAATCCTCGTTAGAATAAGAACTATTCCCTTGACAAGTGCGTTTTTTCACGTTATTTTTAGATTAATCTAAAAAATTATCAATATTGAGTTAAGCTCAATATTTGGAGGACTGAACAGAAATGAATCACATTCGTAGACTTGTCGCAATCATGGTTCTAATGCTATCTGTCTTTGGCAGTTATGCTCAAGATAATGACAATCGCTTGAAAGTTGTCGCCACCACTACCCAAGCCGCTGATGCCGTCAAAATTCTGGCAGGAGATTTGGTCGATTTAACCGCCTTGATGGGCGCAGGGGTAGACCCGCATCTCTATCAACCGACAGAAGCCAACATCCGCGCGATGAACGAAGCGGATTTGGTCATTTATAGTGGCTTGAGCCTAGAAGGGCAGTTTGATGAAGTCTTTCAGGCTTTAGGCGAGCGCAACATTCGCATCTACGCCATGAGTGACCCCGTGAAAGAAGCTGGCTTTATTATCGGTGGGTTTGACTTATCTGAAGAACTCCAAGATGTCGATGATCCACACTATTGGTTCGACCCGCGCAATTGGAGCGACTCCATCATGGGGATTGCTGAAGTGTTATCCGAAGAAGACCCACGCAATGCCGAAACTTATCTCTCGAATGCACAAGCCTATCAAGAGGATTTACAAACTCTCTACATCTGGGCATTAGAAGCTATGAGCCAAGTGCCAGAGGGACAACGTGTTCTGGTTACATCGCATGATGCCTTTAACTACTTTGGGGATGCCTTCGGCTGGGAAGTACGTGGTCTACAGGGACTCAGTACAGAAGATGAAGCGGGTGTTGGGGATGTGCAATCCATCGTCGAATTTGTCATCGAGAATGAAATTCCTGTGATGTTTGTTGAGAGTAGCGTGCCACCCGATGCTATCGAATCTGTACAAGAAGCGGCGCAAGCACAGGGCTTCGATGTGGGTATTGGGGTACGAGAACTCTTCTCTGATGCCATGGGTGATCCCGATACCTTTGGCGGAACCTATATCGGCATGTTGGCACAGAATGTCATCACCGTGTTGCAGTCCTATGGCTTTGATATTCCCGAATGGGATGCTGATTTAGAACCCGTGCCGCCGACGGAATTGCTCGATATGTCTGACACTGAGGAGTAGAGGTGATGCCAGCTACAAAAGATAAACTTGGCTCACCCTATGCACTAGAAATCAACGACTTAACAGTCGCTTATCAAAGTAAACCGGTTCTCTGGGATGTCGATATGCGCGTCCCAGAGGGTGTACTCATGGCAATCGTGGGTCCCAATGGTGCAGGCAAAAGCACCCTCATCAAAGCAACTCTCGACCTTATCCCACGTGCGGCAGGTACAGCTAGTTTTTATGGACAACCCTATCGCAAAGCTCGTGATTTAGTCGGTTATGTTCCGCAACGTGGCACGGTTGATTGGGACTTTCCGACATCAGTGTTGGATGTCGTGATGATGGGACTCTATGGCAAATTGGGCTGGTTCAAACGCCCCGGCAAAAATGAACATCGGCTAGCCATGGTAGCCCTCGACCAAGTGGGTATCTCCGACCTCGCTGACCGCCAAATCAGCCAATTATCCGGTGGGCAACAACAGCGTACATTCCTTGCCCGCGCGCTCGTCCAAGACGCTCAGATTTACTTTATGGATGAACCCTTTGCGGCGGTTGATGCAGTGACGGAACGTGCGATAGTTGCTCTGCTCCGTGAGTTACGCTCTCGCAACAAAACCGTGATTGTTGTTCATCATGATTTACAGACGGTGACAGAATACTTCGATTGGGTGACATTGCTGAATGTGGCTGTGACGGCTAGTGGACCTGCAGAAGAAGTCTTTACCGAAGACAACCTCCGCATGACTTATGGCGGACACATTTCTTTCCTCGCACAAAGCCCAGAGCTAACCGGAGTACGTTAGTATGTCCAATCAACGTGTCTGGCTTGTGATTATTGGAATCACCATCTTATTCGTTCTGACCATTCCCCTCAGCGTTTTATTATTTGAGGTCAATTATGATTACACCTTGATTACCGTGGCTTTCGGTGGAGCTGTGTTAGGGGTTGTTACCGGAGTATTGGGTGTCTTTGCAGTGTTGCGTCAACAGAGCTTGGTCGGAGATGCACTATCTCATGCCGCCTTACCCGGTGTTGCGATTGCCTTTCTTTTATTTGGACGTGAACTCGGTGTGTTACTGATTGGTGCGGGTGTCTTTGGCTGGTTGGCAGTGCTATTTATCAATGCTGTGACCGATACCACTCGCATCAAACAAGATGCCGCGATGGGCATGGCACTTACGGCGTTTTTTGCAGTTGGGATTGCCTTGCTGGGTTATATTCAATCGCGTCCCGATGCTAGCCAAGCCGGATTAGATAGCTTCATCTTTGGACAAGCCGCCGCTATCGTCCGCCAAGATATTATTTTGATCAGTGTTGTTGGTTTCATCGCATTTTTACTATTGGGCTTCTTCTGGAAAGACTTCAAACTGATTACTTTTAATCCTGAATTTGCTTCTGCGAATGGTTTTCCTACACGCAAACTCGATATTTTACTCTCAACCTTAGTTGTAGTCGCTGTCGTATTAGGTCTTCAACTTGCAGGTGTCATTCTTATGGTTGGCTTGTTGATTGCCCCAGCTGTTGCGGCTCGGCAATGGACGAATCAACTCGGACAGATGGTCGTCTTATCGGGCGTATTTGGTGGGTTTTCTGGTGCAATTGGAGCGATTGTCAGTGGGATTGATCAGGGTTTACCGACAGGTCCGTTGATTATTGTTGTTGCATCCATCATCGTCTTCATCTCTATTCTCTTCGCACCAGAACGCGGAATGCTCTGGCAATGGTGGCAACAACGGCGGGACCGTCGGCGTTTCGCGGCACAGATTATCCTTAGTGATATTTATGACCATGCGCGTCAACATGATGACTTACGCTATCCTGCTCCGGTGGGGATGCTCAAGACTCTGCGGGGTGGGGTTGCCAATATGGGGATTGA
>JANQRM010000504.1 GCA_028284565.1 Anaerolineae bacterium
TTGGCTTGCCCTTGATTGCGGAAGCACGTCATCGTGACATTCGCACATTATTACCCGCAAGTGCGGTGGCTCGGCTGGAAGCCATTAACGAGGGAGTCAACTAATGCAACTCATTGAACAAGCCATTATCTCCCTTCTGTTAAATTTTGTATCCATCGAACAACTGAACACGTTTTTCAGTGACCCACAGAATGTTGCTATTGTTGTTGGCGTCTTAGTGTCAGTATCTGGCGCAATTTTGGGAACATTCCTGCTCCTCCGTAAACTCTCTATGACAAGTGATGCTATTAGCCATACGGTGTTATTGGGCATTGTGGTCGCTTTTATCATCATGGTGAGTGTCTTCGGTTTAGAACCAGATATTTCTTCACCATGGTTGATACTCGGTGCGGCGGCGGCAGGTGTGGTGACGGTCATTTTAACAGAGATAATTCAACGCTCTAATTTGGTCAAAGCGGATGCATCGCTGGGTTTAGCTTTTCCCTTCCTCTTTGCGATTGCAATCATTCTCATCTCCAAATCTCTGGATAATGTCCATCTCGATGAAGATGCGGTCATGGTGGGAGAAATCGGTGTGGCATGGGCAAATACGAATAGTTATTGTTATGACAATTGCGATGACCTCATCATCACACCTGACCATCCACTCGCACAAAGTGGAAGACAATGTATCAATTGTGCCAGTGAAGATATTAGCCCCCGTTCCCCCGATGCCATCTTTGAAGACATCTGCAGTAATTGTGGCACGTACACCGCCGCTGAAGCATGGCGTGACCGACTGATTGATGAACCACCTGTGCTTGTTTTTTTCCCGAAAGCTGTCAGTGTGTTGTTAGCAACCACGCTCATCAATATCGGCTTCGTGACCCTGCTCTACAAAGAACTCAAAATCTCCACGTTTGATAGTGCTTTAGCCTCGACTTTGGGATTTCATCCAGCCTTTTTGCATTATGGCTTGATGATTATGGTCAGTGTCACAGCGGTTGCGGCGTTTGATGCTGTTGGCTCCGTCTTAGTCGTTGCCTTTTTCGTGATACCACCTGCAACAGCCTACTTGCTTACAGACCGCCTTGCGTGGATGTTCCTGATCAGTCCCTTTTTGGGTGGAATTGCAACCGTACTCGGCTATGACTTGGCACGGGGGAATTTTCTTGGCTTTGAAGTCAACCGCCTACTCGAACTTCTTGATAACACCATTGGCTTAAATGGCTATACGGATTGGAACACATCCATCTCTGCCTCCATGGTGATGATGATGTTCTTCATCTTTTTGGTCGTATGGATTGTCTCGCCACGCTATGGACTTGTCTCGACCTTGTTACGTCGTCGTTGGCAACGCCAAGCCTTTGCCACACAGTTGTTGATGGGGCATCTTTATCATCATGAAGGTGAACCCGACGAAGACCGCGAACTCGCCATTGCGACTCTCCATGAGCATCTCAACTGGACACCTGCTTATCTTCAACGAATTTTGCTTCGCGCGCGGGCATTGAATTTGGTCAAAATCGAAAATAACTTAGTCTATCTGACTCCGCGTGGCCTCAAGCAAGCCACTGATTTCATGGCAGAGAATTTGGTGGGGGATAACGAATCTCGCTATAAATCACAAGTCCCGCCAAAGATTGCAACCTAAGCGGGACTGGATAATTTGTGCTTGTAGATGATTACGACCAGTTTTCGAGCGTATTCTTCATACTCATCAAGAAGTTGTCGCCTGTTGCACCATCAATCACGCGATGGTCAAAGGTCAATGACAGATAACAGCAGGGACGAATGGCAATCGCATCATTGATGACTTTCACGCGCTTTTCAATGATTCCGACACCCAGTATCGCCACTTGTGGTTGATTGATAATTGGTGTTGCCACCAAGCTACCACTCACACCATGATTCGTAATTGTAAATGTCCCACCTTGCACTTCATCGGGATTTAGTTGACGATTGCGCGCGCGGTCTGCCAAATCATTGACTTGACGTGCCAATCCCGTAAGATTGAAATCTTGAGCATTGCGAATCACAGGGACTATCAAGCCATCATCAATCGCCACTGCCACGCCGACATTTGCTGAATGATGCAGATAAATCCCATCGTCTGTCCATTGCGAATTCACATAAGGATACTGTTGCAAGGCAATTGCACTGGCTTGGACAAAGTAGGGGGTTAAGGTGAGTTTCACACCTTGCTTTGCCAATTGTTCTTTGGTTTGCTTCCTATGCTTTAGCACCGCTGACATATCGACTTCAAATACAGTGGTCACATGTGGAGAAATCTGTAACTTACTCCGCACCATATGGTCTGCAATTGAGCGACGAATCGGGCTAATATCGACAAGTTCTCCTGCGACATCTTGTGGAACAGGTGCAAGCTGTGTTATGGGCTTCGGCTTAGATTCAGGTTCAGCTTTCGTTTCGGAAGGCGCATCGACTCCATATTCCACTGTTGGCTTGAATAGGTCACCATCAACAGGTTGGTCGTAAGCAGGGATAGCTGTTGTATCCGTAGTCTCCTGCTTTTCGAGAAATGCGACCACATCCTTCTTTGTAATCCGCCCATTCCGTCCACTGCCATCTATCTGTGACAGGTCAAGGCGATGCTCTTGTGCCATCCGTGCGACGACAGGGGTGATATTTGGACCTTGTTGCGATACGGTCGATTTGGTTGCAGGGGTTGTACTTGTTTTCTCATGATTGCCGTTCATTGTCGCAACCGCTTGAGGCGTATCATCACCATCTACCATGTCATTTGCGTCACCGATGACTCCCAGCACAACACCTGAATCGACGGTTTCACCCTCATCCACATAGATAGCCAGTAACGTACCACCCGCAGGCGAGGGAATTTCCGTATCCACCTTATCCGTAATCACCCGAACAATTGGCTCAAATTCATCAATCGAATCCCCAATTTGTTTCAGCCATTCGCCGACTGTTCCATCGACCACGCTTTCACCCAACTGAGGCATGATAATTTTGGTTTTCATCATTCCTCCTAATAGCCTGCAATATCGCGGATTGCATCGGTGATCTTATCAGGATTGGGCATGAAATATTCTTGCATCGGATGGCTATAGGGCATACTTGGCACATCTGGTCCGGCTAGACGCTTAATCGGACCATCCATATACTCAAAGCCTTCATCGGATAATATCGCTGACACTTCCGCACCATAACCCATCGTCAAGTTATCTTCATGCACGATTAGAGCTTTACCTGTCTTCTTGAAGGAGCTCAGAATCGCATCTTTATCGACAGGTAGTAGTGTTCGTAAGTCAATAACCTCGACATCCAGTCCATCTTCTTGCGCCACTCTTTCTGCGGCAATTGTGCTATAGTGTGCCATCATCCCATAGGCATAAACCGATAAATCTGTTCCTTCGCGTGCAACTCGTGCAGGACCAATTGGTACCGTGTAGTCTGTATCAGGAACATCTCCTTTAATCGCACGATACCCTTTCTTCGGCTCAAAGAACATCACCGGATTGGGATCACGTACCGCACTCTTGAGCAAACCTTTGGCATCATGAGGGGTTGATGGAATGACGATTTTCAATCCCGGAATATGAGCGAAGAGTGCTTCCACACTCTGGCTGTGATAGAGACCACCGCCGATACCTCCCCCGTAGGGCGCACGAATGACCATCGGAACATTCCATGTCCCATTCGAGCGATAATAGAGTTTCGCTGCTTCATTGACAATTTGATTGAAAGCTGGATGAATAAAATCTGCAAACTGAATCTCACATATCGGGCGTAAATCCGCTAAAGCAGACCCAATTCCGACTGCAACAATCGACAATTCGGCAAGGGGCGCATCCACAATCCGCATTTCGCCATACTTCTCATAGAGTCCCATTGTCGCCCGAAAAACTCCCCCTCTTGGACCTATATCCTCACCAGTGATAAAGACACGTGGGTCACGTTCTAACTCTTCATCCATTGCCTCAGTTAAGGCTTGAATTAGGGTCATCTCTGCCATCTTTAGACAGCCTCCACAGGTGCGTAGACATCACCAATCGCGGCTTCAGCAGGCGGGAAGTCAGCCTTCTCAGCCGTCCGATGAGCATCATCGACCATATCTTTGGCTTTTTCTTCGTATGCATCCAAAATCTGGTCGGTCAAAATTCCACTTTCCATCAATTGCGCTTGGAAATTCACCAGCGGGTCTTTCTTGCGATATTCTTCGACTTCTTCACGAGTACGATAGCTTCGATCATCATCATCGGATGAATGTGGGGTGAGGCGATAGGTTTTTGCTTCGACTAGAGTTGCACCTTCACCTGCGTAGGCAACCTCAACAGCCGTTCGCATGGCATTATAAGTATCAAACATATCGAAACCGTCTGCAACAATGCCCTTAACGCCGTAGGCACTCGCACGGTCAGCCACATTTGAGACTGCCATTTGCTGGTCTTGACGCATCGAAATGGAATACTGATTATTCTGAACCAAGCAAATCATGGGCAACTCATGCACACCAGCCCAGTTCATGCCCTCATGCCACTCCCCTTGACTGGTCGAACCTTCGCCTAAACAGGTCAAGGTGAGGCGGGGTTGCGTTTCATCATTCGCTTCTTGTAATCCATTTGCCAAACGATATTTAATGGCAAACGCGGCTCCAGCGGCTTGAGGAACTTGTGTCGCCACCACTGATGATCCACTGACAAGATTAAAGGGCTTATGTCCAAAGTGGCTTGGCATCTGACGTGCGCCACTGGTAATTTCACCTTGCTTACCAAACAAGCTAACCATGAAATTCTCTGGGGTAAAGCCAATGGCTAAACTCAGAGGTAAATCGCGATAATAGGGGAAGACATAATCTATCCGGCGGTTAATGGCAAACGCGGCAGCAATTTGAAGGGCTTCATGGCCAATAGCAGATACATGAAAGGCAATCTTTCCTTGACGATGCAAAACCCATGCACGTTCATCCACGCGCCGACTGAGTAGCATAAACCAAAACATTTCAAGCAGTGTATCAGCAGATAACTTTTCCGCATACTGCTCGACGGCTGGCATAGCCATAGAGATAGCTCCTTATGATTTTTCATTAAAGTTGCAAAAATAACGAATAAAATCAAGTCTTTTGTGCAAATTGTATCATTAATATTGAATAATTTGCATAATGACTGAATAAAATTCTGATCTTACCTTGTTTGTTATTGTAATACATCCAAGTCTCATAGATGACAAAGATTTGAGACTAAAGTAAACTCTTAATCCTTAAAACATACTTCCATACTTATCTTTCAATATAATCAATAAATCATTGCAAAATCCGTCTAAAGCCCTGCAAAAACTCTCAATTCTCGTCGAGATAGCCATCTAAAGGAAAATTATCCATGCTCAGAACACCACTCCTTGTTCGTCGCTCACCTGTGTTCTATGGATTCATCGTTTGGATTGTGGCAACTGTGGGTATCATTGCGTCTTCTCCGGGACAAAGTTACTCCGTATCC
>JANQRM010000506.1 GCA_028284565.1 Anaerolineae bacterium
ATCTTCTGGCGGAGCGACATCCCCTACCCCCAAAATCTCTGGGACATAAATGGTGTCGATGTCACTTTCCAGCGTGCCACAATAATCAATCACGCCTTCAATATCGGGCAATTGAATAGTGAATTGGGTATTGAGCAAGAGAATGATATTTTGTGTGGTGCGGCTACAGCCAAACAGGGGTGGCGCACCAATCCACCCATCGGGGCGAATGGAGACCCCTAAAAATTGTGAGGCGGCGACTTCAAGGTCATGGCGAACATTACGGGTGACGATTTCGGCATTGGCACTGGTTGCCCCAATCCACTCTGGCGGACGGTTGCCAGCCCCAAAGACTGCATCGGCGAGGAGTTCATTATCGAACCACAAATCGGCGACGACGGTGGGGGAATCAAGTACCGTGTTGCCTGTCCATGCTTCGGGACGTGTACCCGCAAAGACCCGATTCGCTAGCAGTTCCATATCATTCCGCACATCCTGCACAAAGGCTTGGAAGAGATTGGCTTGTGCCAGCGAACTCGACATCACCCAACCCACCATGAGCAGGAGTGTTACCAAAGGAATTAGCCACCGACTTGTGCGTTTCATACATCGCCTCGTTTTGGAGCAGATTGCTTGTTCACCAGTTTGTGTCCCTATTATACATATTATTGGCGATTCAGCAGGTCAGTGGATCAGCAAGTCGAAAGATTGGGACATGATTCCTAATGTTGTTCTGGCATCTGCTATCACCAAGAGCAAGTCATGCCTCCATCGACGCGGATGCTTTGCCCCGTTATGAATCCTGCAGAGTCAGATAGGAGGAAGGCAACCGTCTTAGCGACCTCTTCCACTGTGCCAGCACGTCCCATTGGAATCGTTCCGCGCGTGGTATCATCCACCTCCCACGTTTCGATAAATCCGGGGAGCAGACTGTTCATACGGATGTTGTCTGCCGCAAATCGGTCTGCATAGAGTTTCGTATAGGACGAGAGTGCCGAGCGAATAGCCGATGACACGGGAAATGCTAAGCCCGGTTCCACCGCACCAAAGGCAGAAATATTGACGATAGCCCCCCCGCCTTGTTGTTGCATGACGGGTGTCACCAAGCGCGCAAGGCGAATGACGTTGAGCAACATTAACTCAAAGCCAGCCAGCCAATCCTCATCAGAAATGGCTAATAAATCGCCTTTGGGTGGATGTCCGGTGTTGATAACTAAAGAGTCAATTCGCCAATACTTATCTTTGGCAAGTGACACGACTTGCCGTAAATCGTCTGGATTGGTCACAGACCCTTGATAGGCAACCCCGCCGAGTTCATTGGCGAGATTCTGGATGGAATCGGAGCGTGCCATCAACACCACTTGATAACCCTCAGAAGCGAGTTGACGCGCACAACCTGCCCCCATACCTTTACTCGCGGCAGTGATGAGGGCAACTTTATTAGTCATTTAGGTATCACTTTCTTGAATGAAATCAATGAATTGTATCCGAGTGTAGCGTACATTATCTCTCAAATAAAACCGAGAAGTTCGTTAAAATATTACAAGTAATGTTGCTTAATAAACATCCATTGTAGTATGTCAGTTTGTATGTTATAATAGGGATATGCAATTGTGGAGAATCTGTCTATTTGAGCATTTGAGTGCCATTCGGAAGCAAGATTGGCATGCTGTTCCCTCCACAATTCCTCTACTTTTGTCCCCAATTATGAAGGAGATTCCCCACGATGATGCCCGCAGGTGAAACCATTGTTCACGAGCGTTATGGTGCCGGGACAATACTAGGCACCCGTACTATTGAACGTGACGGTGAACCCAAAGAATATTATTGTGTCGAACTTGCCAAGGGTGGCACGTTGATGATACCGATTGTGACCCTTGATGAAGATGAATTCCGCGAATCCATGGAAGATATGAAACTGATTAAGCGTGTGTTGAGTAAGACACCGGAAGATTTGCCAGCAGATCATCGCTCTCGTCGTGCGCTCGTTGAAAAGAAACTTGACAGTCGGAAACCAGTGGAGATTGCCGAAGTCTTGCGAGATTTGACATGGCGTGAATTGACGTATAGGCTGACCCAGACCGACCAACGTTTGAAGAAACGTGCTCACGATTTGCTGTCACGTGAATTATCTTTGCAAGATGACTTCACAAAAGAAGGTGTGAAATCACGCTTGGATGGAATCATCGAAACGCAGATGAAAAAGCATCTGGATAAGTATGAACCGGAAGAAGCTGAGGAAGCTGAAGCCTAAAGCAGATTGAGATTGTCACTCACCAAGAAGCCCATTTGAAAGCGTGGGCTTTTTTGAATCTTTTTCGCCTGTGAGCTGGTATATCTGAATCAGGTTGCCACAAGTATCATCAAAATGGCGGCAATAGTCGTCCCCATGTTAGTGGGTTCCATCGTGAATTCGACACCAGCGTCTTTGAGCCGTTGATATTCTGCTTGGATGTCATCAACTAGGAAAGCAGTGAAGGGAAAGCCATCAGCAACTAAGGCGGATTTGAGGGCTTCATCGCGGGATACTCGCCGTTGGGTTCTTGTGGAGATACGTGGGTTAACCAATACGCTTCTCCAAATGGAATATCATGTTGTTTGACGAAGCCGAGTTTAATGGTAAGTTAAGTTGCTACTTCCTTTGCATGAGTTGAATGAGATTACCACAGGTATCATGAAGTACTGCTACGATGACAGTTCCCACGTCTGTTGGCTCCATTTGAAATTCTACCCCAAGTGCTGTTAAGCGTTCATATTCTTTCTGAGCATCTTCAACGCCAAAGGAATTGGCTGCAATGCCCTGTTCCATTAGTCCCTTCTGATATGTTTGTGCTACTGGATTGTCGTTTGGTTCGAGAAGAAGCTCTGTGCCATCTTCCGCATCAGGAGAAACAACAGTCAGCCATCTGAATTCACCTACAGGAACATCCTCTTTCTTCACAAAGCCTAGTTTCTCGGTATAGAAGTCTAGGGCTTTAGCTTGATCGCTTACATACACACCCGTTAGGATAATTTTCATATTGGTTTTCCTTTCACTATTTCATGAACTTGCCTATCATGCCGTTCCATCCGCTACATAATAATCTATTGTGTTGTAAGCAAACTAGTCCATATGTATCAAGATGCTTTTCGTATATAGCTTGTGATTTTGTTTCTCAAGATTTTGCTCTAATTCTTTCCTTATCCTCTCTCCTGTCCATGCTCTAGTTACAAGTAGAAATGTCATTCCATAGGATTATTCCTTGTTCTTATGGTTACTTATTTCAGATTTTAAGGTCTATAAACCTGTCAATTGATAAATCTGAATCAGATTGCCACAGGTGTCCTTGAAAATGGCGGCGATGGTCGTCCCCATGTTGGTGGGTTCCATCGTGAATTCGACTCCAGTGTCTTCGAGCCGTTGATATTCTGCTTGAATGTCATCGACTAGGAAGGCAGTATAGGGAATGCCATCAGCAACCAACGCCTGCTTGAGGGCTTTCATCGTAGGATACTCCCCATTGGGTTCGAGGAGCAATTCTGTGCCATTGGGTTCTTGTGGAGATACCAAAGTCAGCCAGCGCGCCTCCCCCAGTGGAATATCGTGTTTTTTGACGAAGCCGAGTTTATCAGTATAGAACTTGAGGGCATGTTCTTGGTCTGTCACGGGTAAGCTACTCAGACTGATTTTCATGTTGCGTTCCTTTCTTGAGGATTTGCGTGGCAGTAAAGCAATCGAGATTGCGAAATTCACTAGGGCTGTATCCATAGAATCTCTTAAAGGATTTGCTAAAAGCCGTGTGGGATTCATATCCTGCGGCGAGCGCGACTTCAGTAATATCTACTGCGCCCATTCGCAATTTGTAGCCCGCACGTTGCAATCGCAAACGACGGACATAACTGATGGCACTTTCGCCTGTGTGAGCGAAGAAGATGCGATGAAAATGTGGAATCGAATAGCCAGCCACATCCGCTAAGATGGTTCGATTGAGAGGCTGGTTGATATGCTGACGGATATAGTGTTGAATGTATTCAATCGGGTGTATTTGTGTGCGTGAATTGTTGTGCTTAATCATCATGTCTCCATCTTACTTGATCATCGCACTGATTCGCTGTTCCCATTGGATCATCTTCCAGCATGTTGCCTAGCGTCTTGCGACAACGATATCCCGCTGTTTGATGACCCGATCCACCCGATGGGCAAGTTGATTATACGGTGGGTCATTTAGCACAGTGAAATCGCTGACATCGTGAACGAGTTGGATCATATCGTTACGAGGAAACTTGGTGGCGTTCCAAGAAAACACGAGTGCGCCCCCTTCTGCTAATACATCTGACCATGCGGGTATGGCTGAAACCAATAGTGATTTCCATTCGGCATGATGTTGAATGCCATAAGGCAAATCGGTGACAATCAGTTGGGGACCCTTGAGTCCATTTACAAAATGCTCAACTTGCGTGGTATCGCCATGTGCGATGACACAACGGGCGGACTTGTTGAGGGAGATAAACCAGCGTTTGCCGATATTTTTTAGACGGTCCACACGAAAGTCGGCGGGTAGCTGTGCTTCTTTCAGATATTGCTTGAGGAAACCCACTGTTCCTTCGACAACTTTCTTGTCTTTTTCGACTCCAGCGACATCCGCCCCGAGCATCAGCCCAACAAAGAGTGTCGTTCCCCCGCCGGACAGTGGGTCGAGGAGCGTGAGCTTGTGCCATAGTGTTGACCGAAAATCGCTGGCGTGACGCGCGACATTGCACATCATTTGAGTCAATAACTCATTAGTTTTGCCTCGATAGCGTCGCGTGGCAACAAGACTTTTAGGGAGAAACTGACGCACTGGCACATCAACGGGCTTTAGAAAGGGTCCATCTATTGAACCGATATGCTCATAATACAAGAAATAGGCATCCGTCATAGCGAGGTCATTGAATGCTTGTAATAGCGTATCAGTTAATTCTGTATCCAGCTCAAACTTGAGATAGTCATGTGAGCCTAATGCGACAGTGGATATATCATTGAGGATGTGCGACCCGATGGGACTTAAGGCGAGTTCATAGGGTGCGAGTTGGGTGACTAATTCGGTGTATTGTGTGCTACGTTGTGGGGCGATTTGGGCAACAAGTGTGGTCATTGTTGATACTTTGAACGGTGTTGGTTCATAAAAATCAGTTGTATGATGCATAGCATACCTGAATTAAAAAGCGGCGACGACCACCGACTCAGCCGTTTTCGACTTTGCTAAGTACAATCTAGCCAACGATGCGAATTATCTGCGGGGTAAGGCTACTATAGGTTACAATAAGCATGAAGCACAACAATATAACTATTGTAACAAAGGGCGAGAAGGTAGCGGAAATGTCGAAGAGAGTTAAGGTATTTGTCAGTTCGCGTATGATGGAACTTGCTGAGGAACGCCGTGTTTTAGCCCGATTGTTGCCAGACCTGAGCGATGAATCGTTTCAGATTAGTACATGGGTTTTTGAAGCCGATGCCCTCGCCAGTGCGAATTCGATACGGCGCGTCTATCTGGATGCCTTGGAACAATCTGATATCTATCTGGGCATCTATTGGAATGGATATGGCGAATATACTGTTGATGAATTTCATCGTGCAGGCGAAATTGGCATCCCGCGATTGGTGTATGTGAAGAATGTCGAAGCGGATCAACGCGACCCTCGCCTGACAAACTTTCTTGAGAGCATCAGTGATGTGCGCTTCGGGGTGACACCTAGATGGTATCAGACGACCTATGAATTTGAAGAACAGGTCAGCCGTGCAATTCGAGTCTGGCTACAAAATCAGGCACTCGCCTATCACAGTTCAACCAATGCTATCTTAGCGACCATAGCCGACGAAATTCCCGAACTGCCTCGTAAACTCATCGGACGCACCCGTCTGATTCAACGTGTCTTGAATCTGCTTGATGATTATGAGCGCGTTCTCTTACGGGGCTTTGGTGGCACGGGTAAGACGGCAATTGCGGCAAGTATCGCGGCTGATTATCTGGATGACGGTAAGGGTGATGTGATCTGGATAAAAACGGGAACGGCGAATGCGGATGCCATTTTTGAGGCACTAGGTCGTCTATTTGATGAACAACAAGTCATCATGTCGGCTAAAGGGGATGCACGCGATCATGCGATGCGAAAATTGTTGGCACGCCACAATGGTTTACTCGTGTTGGATGATGTGTGGAATGCGAATGCACTTGCCCGTGTTGCCCATGTATTACCTCGTAAAATGCCACTATTGGCTACATCACGCCAGAAATATCCACTGGATGAAGTGATTGAGATTGGCGAATTAGAGCCTGATGAAGCCGTCAAACTACTCGATTATCATGCACGGAAAGGACTCACTCAGAGTCATGATGTAATGGAGCTTTGCGATAAATTGGGCAACCATGCCTTTGCCTTAGAAGTGGCAGGCAAAACGCTTAAAGTGTATGACATTTCGCCGGAGGAATTGCTTCGTCGAATTGCTGAATCGCCTCATGATCTTGATATGCCAGCCGGGTTCGGTGAATTGGGTCGAACCGGTATTAAATCTCTGTTAGATGTGACAATCGACGCACTTGACCGTGAACTCTATGATACCTATGTGGCAATGGGTGGGATGTTTGAACCGACAGCGACTGCGGAACTTATTCAACGCACGACGAAAGCGGAGCCAGAAAAAACGGTCAATACACTCGATGAACTTGTCCAGCGTGGCTTGCTGAATGAGCGTCAAATGAAGACGTTAAACTACTATCAGTTACACGATTTAGCCTATAGTTATGCGCGCGCTACATTTACAAGTAAAGGGTTGAGTTTCCTTCCCGTGATTCAAGCGTGCCGTGAGTTTACGGTTGATCATGCCGATGATTTAGGACATTTGGATATCGAAATTAGCAATATTCTGGAAGCCGCTGAAACTGCCTACGAACTAGATGATAATGAGACCTTCTTAGCGATCTTGAATGCGCTCACCGTATCAGGAGCTTATTTTGTTGCACGGGGGCATACGAACCGAACATTGGAATTGCTCCGGTTGGCGATTGATGTTGCGGAAAAGGCAGAGCAGATTGACACCGCGCATTTCCTCTGGAGCAAATTGGGCAATACCTATGCCGGATACTTAGCGCAATACGATTTAGCCCTAGATGCTTATCAACATGCCTTGAACTTCGCACAACAGATGAAGAATCCGCAACGCGAAGCCACCCTCTTGACCGTCATAGGCACGGTCCGTTTTCGACAGCGAGCCGATGATTTTGACACGTATCATCAGCAAGCAGAGACCATTGCACGAGAACACGATGATACTATGGTGTTAGCGCAAGTTCTCCATAATCGCGGGGCAAATGCACTGGAAAAAGACACCCCCTATTTCGACGCGAAAAGAGGACGCGACCTATCAAACGAAGCAGTGACACTGGCGAAAACAATTGACAATACCCAACTGCATTTCTATTCACTGCTCAATCGTGGTGCAGGCGAACATGAACTTGGCGATTATGAGCAAGCACTCGCCACACATGGGGAAGCACATTCGCTGGCAATGGAAGTGGAATATCATCCGTGGATTGCCGATACGCAATATTCGATGGGAGAGGATTTACATGCACTCGGTCAACGCGATGAAGCGCAACAGTGTTTTGATGAGGCACTCCATCTGTACCAGACGAGTGGGTGGAAAGCCAAAGTTGAACAACTGACACAATTTATGGAAGATAATAATTATCGAATTGCTAAGGAGAAATCATGATAAACACAAGATTATCACGCTTCTATTTGATGATCGTCGGGTTACTGCTGTTGAATGTCACTGTTGCACAAGGTCAACAAAATGATCGGAACTGTGCCGTTTTGCCTAATCAGATTCTTGGACAAGCCAATATCAGCTATGCTGGTGCGGCGAATATTTCGTATGCCGGAGCGTTGGGTGAAGAGGTGAAATCGAACAATTGGGATATCGAAAGCACTACCATCCTGAATGATTTGCAATATGCTGAGGTGGGAACTGACCCGGTTGCTATTATCATCCTCGACGATTTTACGACTGAAGACCCTCGCACCAATGCTGACGATGATATCGTGTGGGCAAATGCCGCTCATGGCTGGCTTGTTGTGGAGGTTATCGAGCGCATTATCGCCACCTTGCCAACAAATGTGGCAAGTCTCATTACGGTTGAAACGGTTGATTTAGGCGGAGAAAATGAATTTCGCTCGGAACTCATCGCAATCGAACTGGAACAACGATTAAGTGAGTTAAATCGTGCGGGCATCAACAAATTTGTCATTAATATGAGCTTTGTCTTTATCGCCTGTGAGACCCCTTCGTTTAATCATGCCCAGTGGTTACAAAGACGTCAACAAAATCCAAACTTATCGCTCATCGCAGAAACAGGTGGCGATGAAGCCTACGTCGAATCGGTTCTGAGTGACGCACGTGTCACAAGAATAGATGAACGTGGCTTTGATATTGATAATTCAAGAGGCGGACAAGGCGGTCCACCGGAGCGTGTTGCAGAGAAGTTACTATTCCTGAATCTATTTGAAGTGTCCCAGCTGAATAATGATCCACTACGTTCATTCTTTAAGGACAATCACCCCTACACCCTTATACCGATAGCCTCTGCTGGGAATTTTAAGTGGAAAAGACCCTTCTTTCCCGCACAATGGTCCGAAGTCTTAAGTGTAAGTGCAACCTTGGGTGATACACCTGATTTGTGGGGACTGTCCAACAATGGCGAGGTGAGCGCGCCGGGAGCCTATTTCTTATTTGATGATGACGTGTACCGAGCAGGCACGTCCTTTGCCGCACCAGTTGTCAGTGTCATGGTTGCTGTCGATCTCACGAGTGCAGACCCAACCTGTTCACTTGCAAATAATGGTCGTCCAGAACTCGGCAGTCATGGACGCTGGAATGATATACCGCTACTCGAAGCGGTTGCTGATCGCTGTTAATCCACCCTATGAAGACTTGGAATAGACCAAAAAGAACGATCCAGCTTGGGTCGTTCTTTTACGATACTTTGTTTTATTACTGAAATTATTTTCAGCAATGAGTTGGATTATGCCTTATTCTTCTAGCAGACTTTCATAAAGTTTGCGGGTTTGTGGAGAAGGCGGTACACCCACCTCTTGGTCGAGGTAAGCCGTCAGCCGTTTGTATTGCTCCATCGCATCGGCATTCCGCCCCATCTCAATGTACATCCGCATGGCATCACGGTGTAAGTCTTCTCGTTGGGGCATTTCCTTCAGACTCCGAGTATAGTAGCCGAGTGCGACATCATAGCGTTCCCGCTTGTCAAACATACGTGCCATGCCGAGCAAGGCTTCGGCATACATTTGTGCCAGTTCTTCCCGCTTTTTCAGCACCCAAGGCATGTCGATGGTACTGAGGAAAGGTCCCCGATAAATGTCAATCGCACGTTTATAGAGCAATTCGCGGGTATGCTCATCTTCGCTAATCATGGCTTGTTCGACGGCTTCGGTAAAATCATCAACATCATAATGTCTGACAATTTTTTCTGAAGGCATATAGAAACCCGCAGAATACTTGGTGAGTTCGTAGCTTTCATCATCTTCTTCGATGGACGCGGTGATTCTCTCTGTAATTTTTCGCTTCGTCACATGGAAAACATTAGTTGCATCTTTGACCTTGAGCTTAGGCCAGAAATGTTCAAAGATTTGTTGCCGAGTGACTAAGGGATTATCCATAAAGAAGAAGAATAAATTCCGCGGGAGCGCACCGTCCCACTGCCCAATCTGCCGACCATTGGCTAAGCCGACACCTTGCCCGAAGGAATACACCTCAACTTGGGGTTTGAAGTCGCGTTCAACGGTGAACATCAAGTTATTGCGACGGAATTCAGTGCCAAGCACCACCGCCTCACGCTCTGCCACCATCTTAATCCATGGCTCATAGGTGAGCATCCGTGACGAAATGGCAATTTGTGCATGCTTGGGTAAATGTTCGACGAGGACGGTTGCGAATTCTCTAAAATCGGCATCTTGCGGGACACGGTCTAACTCATCTAAAAAGAGGACGACTCGTTTTTTATCATGCGCTCCGAGGTCTTTGGCGAGGGCTTCTGCTAGTTGGATGGGATTGCCTTTGCCCATGACTTTTTCTAAATTTTTGCCGAAACCGTTTTTGAGGACAAATTGGAATTCTTTAACGAGGGCTTTAATCCAGCTATTCAAATTTTCATGTTCGCCGGCAACGCGATGATAGAGAAAGCCTTCCTTTCCATTATTTAAATAATAAGATAGAAATAGATTCCTATAGTTTACCCAAGGATACAGCAACACCACGTTTTTATCTTTGGACATCTCTTGGAAATTTTCGAGGGGGAGGTTCGTCACATTGCGTCTAATCATGATTCGATCTTTCTGTACAAGCAACTAAATCGATTTAGGTGCGACACAAAGCAAAAGCCCAGCACTCCCATAGACTGGTACACACCAATTTCTTGTTGATTCGACCCAAACCTATGACACTAGTGAAAAAAACGACTAGTGTCAATATCCATAGTGTACTCCAAAACTTTTTTCTTAGCAAACCAAAAATAGGACGATGGTCAGTCCATCTTGAGGTTTTTACTAGGTGAATCATCTATCTGTTTTATCAGTTTGTCTTATTGGTCACTATAGAATCGATTGCTTATGATTTTGTGAACGGAAGCGGGCGGGTGTGAGACGATAGCGTTGTTTGAAGATACGATAGAAGTAACTCAGATTGTCGTAGCCGACTTCGAGACTAATATCAACAATGGGACGGTCACTATGGATGAGGAGGTTAGCGGCAACTGTCAAGCGCAGGTCATTCACATATTCAGTCGGTGTACAGTCCAATTGTTTGCGAAAGGTGCGACTGAGATGTTCGGCACTCGTATGGGCAATCCGCCGCATTTGTGGCACACCCTCTCGTAAGTTATGTGGCTGTTTCATTTGTTGGCATAACTCTTGAAACCATGAGACCGTTCCAACCCCATTGGATGCTGGCTCGTGAGTAAAAAAACGTCCTAACAACTCGGCTAATACCAAACGTAATTGCGTGCGGATTCGACTTTTTTCGATATGTGGAATGTTATTCAGTTGATTTAATCGGCTGAGAATTTCGTGCTGTGCCTTATCTTGTAGATGCAGAGTCGGTGGCAATTCGGCATCCAAGAGGCGCGCTGGGGCAAAACCTTCACCTAGATAAGTAAACAGGTCAGTCAAGGTGTGTGAGGGAAAGGCCAGATTAATCAGGTGGCTGTCTTCCCCATTGATTTGACGATAACAATGTTGGTCGCGAGGACGAATGAAGACGAGATCACCCGTTTCCAAGATGACCTCGTTGTTATTGATGAGATGAGTTAAGCGTCCCTCAGTGATAAGGAATAGCTCATAGAAATCATGGTCGTGCAGAATGGTGGTGATGCGTCTATGATGCGTTGCCCCCGGCAACAGGGTGAGGACGTTGTAATGCGCCTCCGTTTCTGGGTCGATGATTTCGTGAGCATATCGGCGTAGAACCATGAGCTAATTGCGCCTTAGATTGTCGCCCAAGACAAGCACGACATGGGGACGAGGATGCTCTTCAAGTCGCTGACGTGAAAAATTCGGCATATTCTGCATTGTGTGTCGCACATTTTTCATTCCATGCGTCACTGTCAGTAAATAGCATGGATGTTTCCGGTGAATACGTGGGTAGCGGATTCCAGCCGTTGCCATTGACATAGCCCTTCCCACGAAAGATGAAGGCGGCAGGATGCGGTTGTTCACGGGTGATTCGGGTTGATGTCGGGATATAGCGAATGGTCAGCCCGCGTCGCCAACGGGGTGAGTGATTGGCATTGGAACCATGAATGACATTGGGATGATGGATGGAAATATCCCCGGGATTCAAGATCAGACTCACTGCTTCTGATTCATCAATCGTGCTTTTATCTATTGCTATATCAAAGAGTTGGTCATCGCTTTGTTTGACATATTCGTCTTTCGACATCAGTTGTTTGTGCTGTGTTTTGGGGATGACCTTCATACAGCCGTTTTCATCGTCACTGCGGTCAATTGCCAGCCAGAAGGTAATCACGTCCATCGGTTCAAGGGGCCAATAGCTCCCATCTTGATGCCATGGCACGGCTTTGCCACCGTGTGGTTGTTTGGCGATATAATGCGAGGCGAATAAACCCAAGTCGGGTCCGAGGAATTGTTCGGCGACATTGAGCAAGCGGTCATCACTAACAAGTCGCACCCAAAAGGCATCCTTTGTGACCATGTTGTGGTCCAGTTGTTCGGCACGCACCCCCGGATTTTTCTTCAATAACCAATCGATATGTCCTTGTGCTTCCTTGATTAAATCCGCATCCAACACATTGCGTACGATGACGTATCCATCTTCTTCATATTGCTGTTTAAGTTGTGATGTCTTGACCTCAACCATCCGGTTGCTCCTTCAATTATCCTTTTGGGTTGATATAAGGATGCTGGATGTTGCTTGATATTATCTTGTCCTAGATTGATGTCTTATTGTACTGTGTTGATGTCTTGTCTTGCAATGCGCTAAACGATCATTGTCTTTTAGTCGTTTTTTCCCGTATTGCAAGATGATTTCGATGATTAGATAAAGTCATCCAGACAGAATATCGGTTGCCAATAACTTGACAGCTTTCGCAAATGAAAGTACATTACACGGACTATTTGTGCATACGTATGCGCAACTGCTTTTATTCCTATGAGGAGACATTGTGATGAACCATCCCAAAGTAAGCAACGAAGAAATGATGAAACGAGTGATTCGCTTTTCTGAAGTTCGCAAAAATCCCATTCCCGTGATGTTCATTGACAGTCCATTAGAAGGGCATCAACGGCTAAATTATGCCCTCATTGGCGATACAGCGAGCGAAAACCCGGATTATGAACCTCTGTTGAATGCGCCACACACCTTCCAAATCGGGATGCACTATGCTGAACCGGGTAATGGACCTGCCTATCATACCCATGACTATGTGGAGATGTTCATGCCGATGAAAGGCAAATGGACTTTCTATTGGGGCAACGACCCTGATGGTGAACCCGAAGGCTCAACCGAAATTGAACCGTGGGATTGCATCTCTTTGCCGGCTGGTCTTTGGCGGCGCTTTGAGGTGAGCAAGACAGAAACAGAGGGTGGTGTCATTCTTGGTGTACTCGACCAGCATGAAGTCTTCGAGGGCAAAGACCCCTACTGGGCAAAGTCGGTTGAAGATGATGCGCGCGCAATTGGTTTTTATGCCGATGAAAACGGGCAAATGGTCAAGCCAGATCATTATGATGAGCTTAAACAATCCCTCCAAGATCGTCTGCAAAAACGGATGGATGCGGAAATTCCAGTTAATAAATAGAGGTGAACACGCCTTTGATAGCTTGACGAATCGAGGCTTTCTTGCCTATACTAAGCCTATGAAGACACAATACCTTGCCCCCGCCATGCGAATGTTGAACCTCCTGACAACTGACAGACGAGGCAAGCATCCGCGCGCGTAAGGGCAATATCCATTTAGTTTATCCAACCGTCTGTCATCCACAGGCGGTTTTTTGTTTTCATAGGAGGCTCCATGCCCAACGACATTGTAGGTAGTTACAATCAGGTTGCAAAAGAATATGTTAAGCGCATATATGACGAGCTGGCGCAAAAGCCCTTTGACCGCAAGATGCTCGATTGGGTGATTGAAAAGGTCGGCGATTTGGGGATGATTTGTGATATGGGCTGTGGTCCGGGACAAATCGCGCGCTATCTCCATGAACAGGGTGCAACCAGCTGTGGCATTGATTTATCGCCGGGCATGATTGAGCAAGCTAAGCAACTCAATCCTGATATTGCCTTTCAAGTTGGCGATATGCTGTCGCTGTCTGAGGTCGAGGATGAGACATTCGGTGGGATTGCCTGTTTCTATTCGATTATTCATTTCTCACCTGATCAACTAACCCAAGCCTTGAAAGAACTGCACCGTGTCTTGCGTCCGGAAGGGGTGATACTCATCACCTTCCACATTGGCGACGAGGTGAAACATCTGGGCAAGTGGTGGGGACATCAGGTGTCTGTGGATTTTCACTTTTACCAGACAGCTATCATGAAAGATGGGCTTGTCGAAGTTGGTTTCAATTTGGAAGAAGTCATCGAGCGCGATCCCTATCCCGAACCTGTGGAAGTGCAGACAAGACGCACTTATCTCTTTGCAAGGAAGTGAAACATGAAAGTCTCACAAGCACTATTTGATAATATCGTCGAAGCTATTCGTACGGATAACACAGTAGCAATTGTCTTAACGGGTAGTTTTGCGCGCGGGGATGCGACCGAATTCAGCGACATTGACTTGTTTCATTATGTGGATACATTGCCAGCAGATGTTGATAAGTATGCCATTCGTTATGAGGACGATATTCTCATCAGCGTCTCCACTGCGACTATCGAAAGTGAACAGGCGAAACTGCAACGTCCCGATACAGCGATTTGGGCAGTCGAAGGGGTTCGCCAAGCGCGCCTATTATTTGACCCGCAAGGACGTTTTGAAGCACTCCAGCAACAAGCATACGATTTTGTCTGGACAGATGAACTCCAAGCACAAGCCAATCACTTAGCCAGCCGTCTCTTGATGGACGATGGGGAGGAAGCGCGGAAGATTCTCACGGGTCTATCGAAAGCAAATAATTCCATCATCCTCTATGCAACCTATGGCTTGGTGTTGGGATTGAGTAAAACAATCGCTATTCAACAATTGCTATTACTGAAATCCGAGAATGAATACTTCCAACGCATCCGAGAGGCGATTCAATCTCACACGGAATTGGCGTATCATTATGACCTCGCGGTGGGATTTTCTAGCGTCTCAGTCGATAATGGGAACCCGGTGCGAATGCGGGGCATCGCCTTATTACGATTGTACGAATACACGGCAGACTTTTTAGCCGATACGATTCAAGACGAGCATCGCACAACCATTGAGAAAACACGGCTGGCAATTCAGTCATCACCATTCGTAAAACAATCAATTAGGTAAGGGTGTAAAGCTGTACGTCCAACAATAGTAACCAATCAACACAGAAAGCAGGCAACATCAACATGGCAGAATACATTCACGTATCGGTAGCGTGGCCCTATGCCAATGGCGACCTCCACATCGGGCATCTCGCCGGAGCCTATCTACCGGCAGACATCTTCGCACGGTATCATCGTCTCAAGGGCAATCACGTCCTGATGGTATCTGGGTCGGACAGTCATGGTACGCCCATTTCCGTGGAAGCCGATGTGCGTGGAGTCACCGCTAGAGAAGTATTCGAGCAATATCATGAACGCTTCCTCCTCGCACAGCAGAAGGTCGGCATCAGCTATGACTTGTTCACCCACACCGATACCGAAAATCACCACGAAATCGCGCAGGACTTCTTCACGCTCTTGCTAGAACGGGGCTTTCTCTATAGGGAACAGCAACGTCTGCTCTATAGTGAGAGTGAGAAACGCTTCCTGCCGGACAGATACGTCGAGGGCGAGTGTTATATCTGTCACTATGAGAGCGCACGGGGCGACCAATGCGACAATTGTGGGAATCTCATCGACGCAACCCAACTCATCAATCCCCGCAGTCGCAACAACCCCGATGACCAACTCATCATCAAAGAAACCGAACACTACTTCCTCGATTTAGCCAAATTCAGCGATGACATCCTAGCCTATCTCAATGAGCGTGAGGACATCTGGCGAGGCAATGTCACCAAATTCAGCCAGAACTTCGTCAAGGATGGCTTGCGAGGTCGTCCGATTACCCGCGACATTGACTGGGGCATCCCCGTCCCCCTTGATGATTGGGGAGACAAACGGCTCTACGTCTGGTTTGAAGCCGTGATGGGCTATTTTACGGCTAGTGTCGAATGGGCAAAGCACGTCGCCAACGACCCAGACGCTTGGAAACAGTGGTGGTATAATCCTGATGCCAAAATTTACAATTTCATCGGCAAGGACAACATCCCATTCCACACGATTATCTGGCAGGCGGAGTTGTTCGGCGTGAATGGCATCTACAACGATGGCGATGAGACCCCACTTCAATTGCCTTATGATGTCCCGGCGAATGAGTTCATGAATATCGAGGGACAGCAATTCTCGAAGTCGCGCAATTGGGCGATTTGGTTGCCCGATTTGTTAGAGCGTTATCAAGCCGATGCGATTCGCTTTTATGTGGCACGCACCTTCCCAGAACGCGCCGATTCCGACTTCTCGTGGGATGGCTTCCTGCAACGGGTGAATAACGAATTGCTGGCGGCGTGGGGCAATTTGGTGAATCGCATCGTGGGATTCGCCTATAAACGCTTCGATGGCAAAGTCCCAGAGTACGATGAACTGCTCGACATCGACCATGAAATCATTGCCACTGTCGAATCCGGGTTTGAAGAAGTCGGTGATTTGCTAAATACCGTGCAATTGAAAGATGCGCTCAACTCGGCATTGCGATTGGCACGCGAGGTTAATGGTTATCTCGATAAGCGTGAACCATGGAAATCCATAAAGGACGACCCAGCCGACGCGGCGCGCTCGGTTTATTCGGCACTGCGTTGCATCGACAACCTGAAAATCCTGTTTGCGCCTTTCTTGCCCTTCAGCTCACAGCAAGTCCATGACTATCTGGGTTATGAAGGACGGCTCTTCGGCGAGCAACACATTACCACCGTCGATGAATCATCGCGCTCTCACAAGGCGTTGATTTACGACGGCACGAATGCAATCGGCACATGGGAAAAATCAAACCTCCCTGCCGGACAAGCCCTCGTTCAACCGAAGCCCTTGTTCGTCAAACTCGAACCCGAAATTGTCGAACAAGAGCGCGCCTATCTCGGTCAACCCCGCGAGGAACATCCGATTGAGGTGTAATAGCTAGGGTATGTTCTTGTCCTAGTTACGCTATTGTCGGCATGTACCAACACCGCTTGGGATGAGTTTATCTATCCCAGCCAATCCTATTTTGAGCAAGTTGTAGATGACCAAGCCACAATAGAGATGTGTACAGCATCAGAAGGACAAGGATATACCTTTGACCAATTTGTGCTAAACGAGGAAGGCATTGAAGTTACTTATCCCGATGGAGAAATTCGTCGTTATGAAGAAAGGCTATCAGTTTCAATCGACCTTCTAACCAATATCAATCGGGACTTTTCAGGTATCGATTTGTTGACTGATGGAGAAATGGACCGTTTAACCGAATTGGCTAGCACTTTTTGTCAAGATTATAGTGGGAGCGCAACTTCACTCCAATATCCATATTCATTAGAACAGGTCCTGATGTGGGATTATGTGAATGGAGTACGCGGTATCTTTGTGTTTGGAGAGATGTGTGAAGTCACTGACACCTATGGATGGAGTACAGGCAGTTATGCTTCGTTCTATGACATACACCCTGATTCAGCATGTCCATCTGGGAAAGTCCAGTTTTGATGTCATGTGAAAAACTATAAACCAACAACTATCGACTAAGAACTCGTATAAACATAAAAATTTCATCAGAATTTTACGAAATTTATCTTCCATAAACCCACCTTGCGCTATTATAGTAGGGATATTCCCGTAAGTGGTACTAGGACTGAGACACAATGCCAATGTATACCTATCGCCGTGAAGACGGCACAACCTTCGACATTCGCCAATCCTTCAGCGATGACCCCTTGACCGTAGACCCCGAAACCGGACAACAGGTGGTGCGGGTAGTACAAGCACCGGGCATTATCTTCAAGGGCAGTGGCTTCTATGTCACAGACACCGGCAAAGCCAATAACCCTGCCAATCCCAAAAATGGCAATAGCGAATCCTCCGCGAATGGTAGTGATGCGAAAGCTGATTCTTCCAACACAAGCTCCGAAACCAAGTCCGAAGCGAAAACAACTGAAACGTCACCTGCGAA
>JANQRM010000510.1 GCA_028284565.1 Anaerolineae bacterium
GGAGGAATGGGAGTTTGCGTAGCTTGACTAATCGCAACAATGACATCATAGGCAGAAGGATAACGTTGGGCTGGGTCTTTCTCTAGGAGGCGTTGCACAATTTGTCCCAATTCGAGCGGGACATCCATCCGTTCGATATCAGGCTTGGTGTGCATAATTTTTTGCAACAGGTCGGTGATAGAGACATATTCAAAAGGATATTCTCCTGCGAAGAGTTCATAGCCAATCACACCCGCCGCATACAAGTCGCCATGCACCGTCGCGCGATTACCGCCCATGATTTCGGGAGCCATATATTTGAGCGTACCTGCCACATCCGGCTCCGTACTGGTTTCTTCTTGCAGTTGAGCCAAGCCAAAGTCCAAGACCTTAACCCGTCCCTCTGCATTCACCAGTGCATTATCAGGCTTCAAGTCACGGTGAATGATTTTGCGATGATGCAGATAATTCAATGCTTCAAGCATCTCTATCCACAAGCGAATTTTGGTATCAAGCGATTGTCCATAGCCAGCTTCTAATACCGTCTGTGGATTATCCAGCAAAGTCATAGTGAAGTACGGCATCTTCTCGCGGTTAAAGCCGTAATCAATCACACTGATGATATGAGGATGACGAAGGGAAGCTAGCGTCTGAAACTCGTGGGCTAAGGCAATCCGCATAGAATAGGTGTTGGAGTCACTCCCAGATACGGCCAAATCGTCGGAGCTATGGAGAACTTGCTTGAGTGCTACAGGGTTACCTGTCAATCGATCTGTCGTCCGAAAGACTGCACCAAAACTGCCTCTACCCAATTCTTGTTCAAGTTGATAACGATTGTCTACTTGTTGTGTGGTAAGTGATTGCTGTTGCGTCATGATAATTGACTATCACTAATCGGTAACGGGAACCCTATTGCAATTCATCTTACGGGACGATGTTAACCCCGTCAATGTATCAATCGAAGCCGACAGTGATTGATTCTCCCTCTCCCCACTGTTTGTAAAACGTATGTGTAATATTTGAAAACACTACCTTACATCATTTAGTTATGTTTAGTTAGGTAGATGTAAGGCATTTGTCAATAGGATTATAGTGCATAATAGTTTTTTGTGCGTTTTTTTAATTGTGTCAGGTCAGGGGGTACCATGGGAAAATCTCATTTCAGAAAACCACCTCTATGGTTTATTTTGTGTTTAAGCCTTGCTGTCATGCTAGGCTGGGGTCCTTCAGCCAATGTCGGACAAGTGAACGCAGAGGGTGTCACCGTTGGCAACTGTGTTCTTACACCAGATGTGTTGGGTCAGGGTTTCAGTCTGCAAGGGCTTGGCTTTAGTCTCCAAGGCTTGGGTTTCAGTCTTCAAGGGCTTGGTTTCAGTCTTCAAGGGCTTGGCTTTAGTCTCCAAGGCTTAGGTGTCGACCCGATTCAAGTGGCTCAAGATATCAAAGATAATCCAGCAGATTTATCTCAATTGTTGAGCTTCATGAACCAGATTAACATGGCTCCAACATACAACACGGAAGAAGTGGCTGTTATTCTGGTTGATAATGAAGAGCATGGTCAACAAGTCGCGCAGGTCTACAATGAATTCAACAATGCGATTGCTGGCTTATTTGGTGCATCTCGCGTGCGCTTGGTCCGTGTGGTCATTGGTGATGGCGACAACTACGATGCCGATGCTATCACACAGGAGATACAACAGACGGTTCAAGACCTTGAAGATAACTACGGAATCACCGACTTCGTGATTAATCTCAGTTTTGGTCTCATTCCATGTGAAGACCCGGAAACAGGCTTCAAGCTGATGGAAGCTGTTGAGATGATCAATGAAGTTAATGAATTCGAGCCAATTACGCCCATTGTGGAACGGGTCTGTCGCAACTTAGATGGCACTTACACTGCACACTTCGGTTACTTCAATCCAAATGCAGGGTCAATCACGGTTGCACCGGGTCCTGATAATAGCTTCACGGGTGGAGACTTCAGTGATGACGAACGCGATGCGGTCACGCCGAAGTATTTCACGCGCCCGAATGTGGTCGACGGCATGCCAGAACGCTCAGATTTCTTCCCCAATAGTGCCTTCCAAGTCACTTGGGATGGCGAGACACCTCTGAGTTGGACTTTGTTCGATGAAACGGTTGTCGCTTATACGGGTGAAGTCGGTTACTGCGACGGAGTCACATACTCCCCGCTCAGCAACCTTTCTGCTGTTATCCAACATGATGAACCCGTTTTGGAATGTCCGGTGGGGATGACCTTCTTCCAAATCCATCACGGACGTTATATTGTGACCAGTAGTAAGGAACATCTTATCGAACGCAACTTTGATTTCAATCTTCCGATTCCCGGTAACGATGGAGTCTTGCGCGTTTGGAGTATGGTCGGTAATCCTAATCTTGGATGCCCCTATTCGGATCATCCATGGTGTAATGCTGACCAAGATAGCGAATCATTCAATATCTTCGTCAATGATGAGTTCGTCACAAATGTGCCAGATCATGGGAATCATCAATGGAAAGTTTTCGACTTCTCCTTGAGTCTGCCTGCAGGCGATCATGAATTTACTTTCCGCCATATCAACCCCTTGGGTGTAGGACAGGATAGTGCCACCTTCAAAGCAGGCTATTGTGTGCCTACAGAAGAGGTTGACCCACCGGTGACACCGATATTGGAATGTGTGGCGGCAGTGGGTGAAAATGAATTCGTGGCACACCTTGGCTATCGCAATCACTACGGCTCAGCGATTTATGAACCCGAAGGCATTTTCAATAACCTCACTGGTGGTGGGTTGTCATCAGACGTATTATCTGCTGAGATACCAAACTACTTTGCTTATCCGAATGTGGTACCGGGCGACCCCGGACGGTCTGCGAACTTCCCCTACAGTGCCTTCCAGATTCCGTTTGATGGCAGTGATTTGGACTGGACACTTTATAATCAGACTGTTACTGCTAATTCGGAATCTACACCTTGTATCTTCCCAGAAGGTTATGATTTGGGGAATTATGCCAATGAAATATTGGATATCCCAGAAGAGGACTTGGCTGACTTCTTCATGGACTTGTTCAAGGATGGCGACGATCCGTTAGAAGCCTTGCGTATTCTGCTTCGGAATTATCTGAATCGGAGTGCATCTGACCCTGAATTTGATGCGATTGCAGTCGCATCAGCGGGTAACTTCCGTCCGTGGTTCCTTCCCAGTAGTGGTCCACCTGTACCACCACTCGCACCTGCAAGTTGGGACGAGACGGTCTCTGTAGGGGCAACTTTGATTGGGAATAACCTGTGGGAATTCTCACATGATAGCGAAATTGCGACGGTTGGTGGCGGTTTTGAGTTGAGCCCTAACTCTGTCTTAATGGGGTCTTCCTTTTCTGCGCCGATTGTTTCACGATTTTACGCCGGCTATCTCACTTTCCCGGATGGTTGTAACTTTGAGACAGTGAGTGGCGTAGTTGTCCCGCCTGTCTTTGATCCGGGTGTGTTGAACAATAGCCTCATCAACCTGAGCCTGCCTTCGCCCTTCAACTGTGATATTCCAACTGTCGTGGTGGAACCGCCGTTCTGCTTTGAATCAGAAGCGACGATTTATGTTGATCCTGAAACTAATCGTATTGTTGGTGGTCCTGATGACGGGAAACCCTACAATGGTCGTTTGAATGGAACGAATGGCGACGATGTGATAGTCGGTACACACTACAATGACCGCATCAATGGTCGCAATGGAAATGACATCATCTGTGGTTTAGAAGGCAATGATCGTATCAACGGGAACAATGGTGATGATACGGTTGACGCAGGCGATGGCAATGACCGTGTGAACGGTGGCAATGGTATGGATACTGTCTACGGTGGTGAAGG
>JANQRM010000569.1 GCA_028284565.1 Anaerolineae bacterium
TACCATTGAGACCTACAATGAGGTATCCGACGGTAAAATCCCCGACCCACAAGGACGTACCAACGGCATTCCCATCGACCCGCCGTATTATGCAGTAAAAGTCACGGGCGCACTATTCCATACACAAGGCGGGCTGAAAGTTGATAAACACGCGCGCGTTTTGAAACCCGACGGTAGTGTCATCTCTAATTTGTATGCGGGTGGGGGAGTTGCGGCTGGGGTCAGTGGGTATGGAGCAAGTGGCTATTTGTCTGGCAATGGCTTGCTGACAGCATTGGGATATGGTTATCTTGCAGGACGACACGCGGCGATGAGCATTCAGCAGGAGATAACTGAATGAACTCGTCAGAGACACGTTCTATGTTGGCGCAACTGGCTACCTTTGCTTCGGAAACCTCCTTTGATGATATTCCACCAGAAGTAATTGAGCGTGCGATATGGGTTCTGCGGGATACAGTTGGGGTGATACTCGGTGGCTTTGATGCGCCCGAAGTCCGCAATCTAGCCCAATTTGCAAGCGATAATTTTCCGGGTAAGGCGAAACTATTTGGTTCAGCTCAAAGTGTGCGACCTGAATGGGTATCCCTTGTTTATGGAACAGCCGGAACCACGCTCGAATTTGATGAAGGTCATGCCTTTGCGCGTGGACATGCCGCGATACATGCTGTGGCGACTGGACTTGCACTCGCTTCCTCCAATGACATTTCTGGCAAAGACTTACTGACTGCAATCATCATTGGCTATGAAGCGGCGGCGCGGATTGGGGTTGCCTCGAAATTGCATCCTGCTGTTCATCCTTTTGGGGCATGGGGCGTGGTGGGTGTTTCAGCAATAAGTGCGAAACTAGCGAATGTATCGGCAGAGGAAATGTTAGAAATTTTTGAATTGGCATCCTCCTACGCGATTACGCCATCTTATGCTACCGCTTTACAAGGAGCCAATGTTCGCAACACCTTTGCTGGCATGGTCAATCACAATGGCTTGCTAGCAGTTGAAATATTTCGACTTGGCTTTCGGGGGGAACAGGGCGCAATTACAACAGTATTCGGTGAGATTTTAGGTCAAGATTTTGATGTTGATGCGATTACAGATGGCTTGGGTGAGCACTTTGAGATGATGCGAGGCTATTTTAAGCCTTACTCATCGTGCCGATATTCTCATGCGACGATTGATGCATTACTCGATATTCACGAACAGGTGGACGTGGAAGCTGTCTCTCGAATTGAGGTGGCGACATATGATTTTGCATCGAAACTCAATGATGCCCATCCACAGACACCACTTGCCGCCCGATTTTCCATTCCCTATATCGTCGCGTCGACTTTATATGATGGTGATGCCTCTGCTAGCTCTTTTACGGAAGAGGCTATCCAACGGACAGCCGTTTTGGAATTGGCGCGAAAAGTCAAGGTGCGTGAAACCAAAGATTATACTGCCATGCTACCACACAAACGCTCAGCCAAAGTGATTATTCATTGTGGTGCTACTCGACTTGAATCCGAATCTATTGGGAGTAAAGGCGACCCTGATAGGGCAATGACGGACAGCGAAGTCTATAACAAGTTTATGACGCTCACGCATCGACTCACAACAAATCAGCAGGTACAACTCTGGGAACAACTTGGCAACATCACTCAATTGAAATCAACCAACGTTTTATTCGACTCAAGCGATGAGTATGATCTATTTTCATCCAGATGAGAGAAAGGAAAAACATTACGCATTATCAAATCTCAACGCAAGACCCATCGTTTCGATTTATTTCTATTTGAGGAGTGAAAAATGAAAAACATTTTACGCAGTCTTACCGTGATTGCCCTGTTACTGGTCACGTCAGTAATGGCATTCGGGCAAGATGAAATGGTTGTCCGCATTGGTGCAATTCATCCGTTGACGGGTGGGTTAGCCAATGATGGGCAAGGCATGGATCAGGCGATTCAAATGGCAATCGACCAAATCAATGAATCTGGGATGCTTGATGGTATCGTCTTAGAACTCGTCAGCGCAGACTCCACAGGTTCAGCTGATGTCGGGCAAGAAGAAGCAGTTCGCTTGATTGAAGAAGAAGGCGTGTCCGCCATTATTGGTGCGTTCCAATCTGCTGTGACTGCCAATGTCGCAACCGTGTCAGCACGTGAAGGTGTGCCACTCGTAGTCAGTGTCGCAGCCGCGCCCAGCGTTATCGAACAAGGTGCTGATGCCGATGGCAATCAATGGGCATTTCGTATCCAGCCGAATGCAGAGGTTATGGGTGCGTATGCTGTCAGTTATTTAACGGAAATGTCTGAAGCCTTTGATATTCCGATTAGCAATGTTGGTTTTATGCACGAAGGTGTCACCGATTATGGACGTAGTGTCTTTGGTGCGTTTGAAGCAGAAGCGGGCGAGGAGTCCATCGAAATCGGTGAAGTGATTGCTTATGACTTTGGTGTTGAATATACAACCGATGTGACGCTCTTAAATGCTGGTGGCTTCGATGCGGTTATGGTAACGGGCTATTATGGTGATGGCTTGTCGATTGCTCAAACGATGGAAGATGTCGGGCTAGATACCCAATTCGTGATGGGCGTGGCACAAGGAACTTATGACCAAGCGCAATTTGTCGAGGATGCAGGTGAATTGGCAGAGTGCTTCTTTAATAGTAATTACCGTTGGGATAATCTCAATGAATTGGCGACAGAAACTCGCGCGGCATATGAAGAACGCTTTGGTGAACCGATGACCGCCGCTGACGTGTTGGCATGGCAAGCGACTTATATCGTTGCTGATGCTATCATGCGCGCTGAATCTGGCGACCCGGCTGATATTCAAGCCGCCTTGTTGGAAACCGAATACGAAGACCATATCTTGCCCTATGAAGGCGCAATCACCTTTGAAGATGGCGAAACTCCGAATGCCGTTCCGGTGGTGATGCAAGTGCAAGATGGTGCAGTCGTTCAAGTTTGGCCCGAAGACATTGCCGAAACGGAACCTCGTTTCTGCACTTCTTGGATGGGCTAAACTCTATATATGGGGAGGGGCGATTGTCTCCTCCCTTTGGATGTGAAACTAACAAACGTGACTGGTTGTTTGGAGAGATGGTTGTGTCATTGAAGCCCTATCGAGGCTGGATTATAGGAAGCCTCGCTGTTGTCATTTTGTTTCTGATATTGATTTACAATCAGGTTGATTGGCAAGCCTGCCTAGAGCCGGAGAGTGGATTTTTCGTCACTTGTGTTCTCGAAAATACTGCCTCATGGTATGACCGCTATGGCGTGGTGGTAAGGCAAGCCGCTGTGAGTGGGTTGTTGATTGGGGGCGTATATGGGCTGGTCGCGCTGGGTTTAACCATGATTTTTGGTGTCCTCGAAATTATTAATTTTGCTCATGGCGCATTGATGACGGTGGGCTTATATGTAACCTTTATTTTATTTGACTCCTATGGGGTTGACCCTTACCTCAGTTTAATTATTGTTGTTCCACTCTTATTTATCATCGGACTGATTGTGTATGCGATTGTCATTCATCCTGCTCGTGATGCACCTCATCATAATCAGCTCCTGTTGACACTCGGCTTGACCTTAATTATCGAAAACGCGCTTCTATTAGCCTTCACTGCTACACCTGAATCGATTCGATTGCCCTATGTGCGGGGTGAAATCAATCTCGGATTATTCAGTTTGGATTTTCCCTTGCGTATCTGGGGAACAACCATTCAATTGCCCCAATTGCTTGCCTTTTTGGGATCACTCATCCTTACAGGCATTCTCTATTATTTAATGCAACGTACCGACTTGGGACGGGCGATTCGTGCTACAGCGCAAGACCGAGACGGGGCGGCGTTGGTTGGCATCAACACCAATTGGATTAATGCTGTCACCTTCGGCATTGGGACAGCGTGTGTGGGTGCGGCGGCGGCTCTCGTCCTGCCTTTTTTCCGTGTCGAACCTACAGCTGGGACGATTTTTAATATCACTGCCTTTGTGATTGTGGTGCTGGGTGGGATGGGCAATGCGCTGGGAGCTTTGCTTGGCGGACTCATCATTGGCTTAACGCAAGAACTCAGTCTGATTTTCTTCCCCGGTGGGTCGAAGTTGATTGGTGTCTTTGTCATTTTCATTCTGGTGCTGTTGTTCAAGCCACAGGGATTGCTCGGAGGGAAATCAACATGATGGAACTTCTCCGTAGAATTCCCCGTGATTACTTGATACTGGCAGTGGTGACGATCGTTTTTGTGGTTCTACCCTTGTTTGTGGGTAACTTCCAATTGAACCTGCTGACGAGCCTTTTGTATTGGGCATATCTGGGAACGGCATGGAATATCATGGGGGGCTATTCCGGGCAGTTCTCCTTTGGACACGCCGCTTATTTCGGCATCGGTGCGTATACCTCTACTGTCATGTATGTCGATTTTGGCATCTCGCCGTGGATTGGCATGGTGGCAGGGATGGTCTTGGCGGCACTTTTTGGTGCGACGACGGGTTGGTTGACCTTCCGTTTTGGGGTGAAGGGTCACTTCTTTGCACTGGCGACTTTTGCTTTGGCGGAGATGCTACGCTTGATTGCTCAGGACTTGGATTTTATCAACGCTTCCATCGGTCTGACCCTACCCGTTATTGGGGGTGATTCATGGGCGCAATTTTTATTTGAAGAGACACCGCTGAATTACTATCTTGTTATACTTGCCATGCTTGTCATCGGCACAGCACTCAGCATCTGGATTTATCGCAACAAACTCGGCTACTATCTTCAGGCAATCCGTGAGGATGAAGACGCGGCGGCGGCTCTCGGTGTAAATACGCTGAATTATAAGATTCGCGCGGTGGCGATTAGCGCGGCGTTGACAGCGGCTGGGGGGACGTTCTTTGCCCAACGCTTTACCTTTATCGACCCGTCAATTGTCTTTGGTGTGTCGATTTCGATTGATATTCTCCTGCGTCCGATTTTTGGTGGCTCTGGCACAATCTGGGGTCCCTTAGTAGGTGCAGTCTTATTAACACCACTTGAAGAAATCACCCGCGAATTTGTCCGCCGACCGCCCGAATTCCTGAGCTTCATCGAAGGTCGCGCAGGCATTGATGTCATGCTCTTTGGCGTGATTATCATTATCGTCGTTATCTATATGCCTGATGGCGTGGTCGGTACACTCAAAAACTGGTTCGATAAATTCACCAACACATCGTCGCCACCCTCACCACAGGAGGCGAAACTATGACTCTACTCGACGTGCAAAATGTGACGAAACGCTTTGGTGGGTTGGTCGCGGTGAACGATGTCTCCTTTCAGATTGCAGAGGGCGAAGTGCTAGGGTTGATTGGTCCCAATGGGGCAGGCAAAACAACCCTATTCAATGCGATTAGTGGCACATATCTGCCCGACGAAGGGCAGGTTCTCTTCAAGGGTGAGACCATCACAGGCATTGAACCGCATGATATTGCGAAACAAGGCTTGGTGCGGACGTTCCAAATCGTGAAGCCCTTCGCCGCTTTAAGTGTGGTGGATAACGTGAAAGTGGGTGCGTTCCTGCGTCATCGCAATACGCATGTTGCCGAGCAGAAAGCACGCGACATCATCGAATTTGTGGGCTTGGGACAATTTGCGGATCGTCCTGCCAAAAACCTAACTACCGCCGGACGCAAACGCCTTGAACTCGCCCGCGCTGTTGCCACTGAACCCAAACTCCTGCTTTTGGATGAAGCAATGGCTGGGTTGACACCGACCGAAAGCCGACAGATTGTTGAGGTCATCCGACAAATCAAGACGCAATATAACTTGACACTCCTTGTCATTGAGCATGTGATGCAAGCGGTAATGGCATTGTCAGATCGAATCGCTGTCTTGCATCATGGGGAACTCATCGCCATCGACACCCCACAAGTAATTGCCAGCGATGAATCTGTCATTGAAGCCTATCTTGGGAAGGAGTTTGAACTTGCTGAACATTGAGGGCTTAACATCTGGTTACGGTGATGTTCAAATCCTATTCGGAATCTCGCTGGAGATTCATCGAGGTGAAACAGTTGCCTTGATTGGGGCGAATGGTGCGGGCAAGACAACCACCATCAAAACCATTTCGGGGTTGCTTAAAGCATGGGAGGGACGGATTGTTTATAATGGCGAAGACATTACGAATTGGGCATCCCACAAAATTGTCGAAGCTGGCTTGATTCAGGTGGCAGAGGGCCGCAAACTATTCCCCGGATTGTCTGTATTAGAAAACTTAGAACTTGGTGGATTTTTACCCTCGCTTCGTCCCAATCGTCCCAAGAACCTCAAATATGTATTCAGCATGTTCCCACGTCTCGAAGAACGCAAAACTCAAATCGCTGGAACATTAAGCGGTGGTGAACAACAGATGTTAGCGATTGGTCGCGCATTGATGTCCGAACCTAAAGTGCTAATGTTAGACGAACCTTCGCTCGGACTCGCGCCAATGTTGGTACAGGACATCTTCAATGTTGTCCAACAAATCAATAGTGAAGGCACGACGGTGCTGATTGTTGAGCAGAATGCCGTCCAAACACTCCGTATGGCACAACGAGGTTATGTTATGGAACATGGAAAAATCATCCTCACAGGCACAGGCGACGAACTCTTACAAGACTCGCGTATCCGCGAAGCATACTTAGGCTTATAGCGATGCCCAGTTTTCAGACAAAAGACTTAAGCAAAAAGCAAGCCTATAAATTGATGACGGGTTCGATTGTTCCGCGTCCAATCGCATGGGTAAGTACCATCAGCGAAGAGGGGATTAACAATCTTGCGCCCTTTAGCTTTTTCAATGGGATTGCAGTCATGCCCCCCACTGTCGGCTTTACAGTTGCCTATGCGGATGATGATAGAGGCTATAAAGACACCTATCGAAATATGATGGCGAATGGCGAGTGTGTCGTCAATATCGTGACCGAAGCCACAGCCTTTGCCATGAACACCACCGCCAAAGGTTTCGCCTTTGAGGTCGATGAATTTACAGAAGCCAATATCACCCCGATTAAATCCGAACTGATTCGTCCCATGCGTGTGAAAGAAAGCCCCATTCAATTTGAATGTAAATTGCATCAGATGGTCACGCTGAAAAATGATTTGGGGCATAGTGACCTGATGCTATGCAGTGTGTTGATGATTCATGTGGATGAGCGTGTCTACGACGGAGATTACCGCATCAATCAAGCACACCTAGAGGCTGTTGGGCGCATGGGCGGGATAGAATATATCCACACTCATGATCGCTTTGATATGACACGCCATCACAAAATTGAAAACACGACTGAGGGCTTATAAGTGTAGGTAGATGACGATGAGCCGTTTTGCAAACCTTCTCAGCCCCATACAGATTGGTGCATTATCCGTAAAAAATCGGGTGATGATTACCGCGCATACCACGAACTTCAGTGAGCAAGGTATCCCCACCGAAAAGGATGTGGCTTACTATCGGGAACGGGCGCGTGGCGGTGCTGGATTGATTATCATCGGCGCATTACGTATCCATCCGACGACACTCAATTCACCCCTTAATATCATGGCATTTCTGCCAGAGATTGTGCCGATATTTCAGCGAATAAGTTCGGCAATTCATGAACACGGTGCAAAAGTTATCGGGCAGATTTTGCATATGGGACGACAGATTTATCCCGGATACAGTCGCACACCTCCATGGTCGCCTTCCCCGATTCCTTGTCCCATCAACAAGGTTGTTCCCCACAAAATGACCCAAGCCGAAATCAAGGAAATCATTGATCATTTCGTCATCACCGCAGGGCATGCCAAAGCAGGGGGGATGGATGGCGTTGAGATTCACGGTGCTCATGGTTATCTCGTCCAGCAATTTATGTCCCCATGGAGCAACCATCGCACGGATGACTATGGCGGTAGCCTCGAAAATCGAATGCGCTTTGCCTATGAAGTGATTGAAGCAGTACGCAATGAGGTCGGGAAAGAGTTTGTCGTCGGTTTTCGCTTGAGTGGAGAAGAATTTACTGAAGGCGGGCTAGACATCACACAGATGCAGGGTATCAGCCGATTATTGTGCGATACAGGTCAGCTGGACTATTTGTCTGTATCGCAGAGCAATTACAATCCACACAGCTTCCAGACGATGATACCCGACATGCACTTCCCCCGCGCACCCTATACTTATCTATCGGCGACGATTAAAGATAGTGTAGGGGATATGCCTGTCTTCACAGTTGGACGCATCCTTGATACGATGCAAGCGGAAGAAATTCTCGCAAACGGTTCAGCCGATATGGTGGGGATGACCCGCGCGCACATCGCTGACCCCGAAATCGTCAAGAAAGCCACCGAAAACCGCCTTGATGATATTCGTCTCTGCATCGGGTGTAATCAAGGCTGTGCCGACCAGATTCACAAGCGTAATCCAATGACCTGTCTACAAAATCCAGCGGTGGGCTTTGAGCAATCACGTGGTGTTGAAGCCTATCAGAAACAAGTTGCAAATCCACGAAAAGTAATTGTCATCGGTGGGGGTGTGGCGGGTATGGAAACCGCTATCGTCGCACAACAGCGTGGACATCATGTCACCCTATATGAAGCCAGTCATCAACTTGGTGGACAAATCAACACCTTAGTCCAAGTGCCAGAACGTGCAGAGTTCTATGATACCGTGCGCTGGCGCATCCACATGCTGGAACAACTCGGTGTAGATATTCATATGAACACGCTCGTTACAACAGACATGCTACAAGACTTGTTGGCGGATGTCGTTGTTCTGGCGACAGGTGCAACACCTAGACAACACACTATATCAGGCTTCTCTGCAGAAAAAATCTTCAGTGTGGAGCAATTGTTGGACGAGTCACCTGCTTTGGGGGAACGAATCTTGCTGATTGATGGCGTGCGACATTATCGCGCGACTGCGACTGCTGAACATCTGGCACGGCTAGGGAAGACTGTGATTGTGCTGACAAAAGAAGAGAATACAGGCGGTGACATCCCCAAAATCAATTTTGTGGGCGTAATGGAACGCTTCGCCGAATTAAAAATCCGCATCATCTCCCGCGCCAAAGTATCGCATGCTGATGGCAATACCATTTTCTATGAACAAGGAGGCTTTACTTGCCAGCTTGAGGATATAAATAGCATCGTGATGGCAATGCCACGTGAGGCAAGCAACTCACTTCACACACGAATGAATGATCTATTTGATGACGTGTATCTGGTCGGTGATTGTCTTTCACCTCGACGTGCGCTTGAAGCCATCTGGGATGGGCATCAAGTGGGTTGGGAAATATAGGAGGTCGAATGTCTGCAGTAGAGATTGTAAAAACCTTCTTACACACGATGGAAGCACGCGACCTTGAGTCTGCGCAAGCCATGATGTCGGATAAAGCAGTAATTGTCTTTCCTAATAACAAGACCTTCGCTTCACAACACGAGATGGTTGCCAACGCAAAAGGACGGTATCAGTGGGTGAAGAAAACCTTCGACACGATTGACCACTTCACACGCGACGATGGGGCAGAAGTTGTTTATATCATGGGGACACTCTATGGCGTGAATATGCAGGATGTGCCTTTTGAAGGCATTCGCTATATTGACCGATTTGTGGTGAAAGCCAACAAAATCATTGAGCAATCCGTCTGGAATGACCTCGTTGAAAGTGGCGTTTTGACGAGGACGAATGAAGTTGAAGGAGCGTAAGTTTGTCTAAGCGCATTGAGATCATTGAAGTGGGACCACGAGATGGCTTGCAACGTGAGGAGACCCCTATCTCCACCGAGGACAAAATCCGCATGATCCATCAGCTTGTGGATGCCGGAATCAAATCGATACAGGTCACATCCTTTGTGCATCCGAAATATGTCCCACAAATGGCAGATGCAGAAGTGGTATGTCGAGGACTCAATAAACAAGAGGGCGTGATCTATAGTGGCTTAGTGCTGAATATGAAAGGGCTAGACCGCGCGCACAATGCAGGCTTAACTGATGTGGATATGTCAATCTCTGCAAGCAACAGCCATAGCCAGAAAAATGCCAACCGTACACTCGACGAAGCAATGGCAGGCTTCAAAGCGATGGTCGCCAGAGCGAAAGAACTCAACCTCACTATACGCGCTGGAATACAATGTGCTTTTGGTTATTATGAACCCGATGTCACCCAAGACTTGGTACTCGATATTGCCAAGCAACAGATTGCTTTAGGCGTGAAATCTCTCTCTCTAGCGGATTCAACGGGCATGGCAAACCCCACACAAATCAAAACCATGCTGACAGCTCTCCAACCAATCGTGGGGGATACACCAATTATCTTGCACCTACATGATACGCGCGGAATGGGCTTAGCCAATGTGGTCGCCGCCATCGAAGCCGGATGCTCACGTTTTGATACAGCTTTTGGCGGGATGGGTGGATGCAACTTTATTCCGGAGGCGTTGGGGAACATCGCCACAGAAGACACGGTGAACATGCTCCATGCAATGGACTATGAAACAGGCGTGGATATTCAGAAAGTCGCAGACGTATCCAAAATGTTACAAGACCTCATCGGACAACGATTACCTGGCAAAATGTATCAACTAGTCGGATAAACACAAGATAGCACACAATAGGAACGCGATTAATGGGACAAACTGTAGCTGAGAAGATCATTTCTCAACATGCGGGGCAACAAGTACAAGCTGGCGATTTAGCTATTGTGGATGTGGATGGCGTGATGGCTACAGATGCAACGGGTCCCTTCACCATCCAAGCCTTTCGTGAGATGGATGGAACTAAATTATGGGATGCCAGCCGTGTATCACTGGTTCTGGATCATGCCACCCCCGCACCTAATGAACGCATCAGCAATTTACACCAACTCTTACGTGAGTTTTCATCCGAAATGGGCAATCACTTCTACGATGTTGGCGAGGGAATCTGTCATCAACTCATGATTGAAAATGAGCATGTCAAACCCGGCGATATTTTTCTGGGTGCAGATAGCCATACCACCAGCTATGGTGCGCTCAATGCTTTTGCGGTGGGAGTGGGTTCAACCGATTTAGCGGCAGTGATGCTCACAGGGAAAACATGGCTTAAAGTCCCCGAATCCATTCGTTTAGAACTCGTCGGTAAATTACCAAAAGGGATTACTGCTAAAGATTTGATTCTCTATCTCGTTGGGAAGATTGGCATTGCAGGCGCAACCTATATGTCAGTTGAATATATTGGCGAAGCCATCGAAGATTTTACACTCGCCAGTCGTATTGTCCTTGCAAATATGGCGGCAGAAATGGGCGCAAAAGCCGGACTGGTTGACCCCACAGGTTTAGACCTTTGGTATGACTGGCAACCCACTATTGCAGATGACGATGCGAGCTATACAATTCAGCATACAATTGAAGTCTCTCAACTCAAGCCACAAATAGCATTGCCCAATTTACCTAGCAATGTCCATGATATAGATGTGGTATTGGGGACAAAAGTCCAACAGGCATTTATCGGTTCATGTACGAATGCTCGTCTGGAAGATTTGCAACTTGCCGCCCGCATCCTAAACGGCAAAAAAGTGAATCAGCAAGTCCGCCTGATGATTTATCCAGCTTCCCGCAAAATTTACAACGATGCCCTTGCTGATGGCACGATTGCGACTCTCTCCCAAGCTGGCGCGACCATCTTTAATTCTGGCTGTGGTCCCTGTGTAGGGACACTTGGCGGTGTGCCAGCCGATGGCGATGTCATCATCAGTAGTACCAACCGTAACTTTCGGGGGCGTATGGGCAACCCCAATGCAGAAATATATCTGGGTTCACCTGCAGTCGTCGCTGCCTCTGCGCTGACAGGTGAAATTACCAATCCTGCTGATGTATTGGACGAAACTGAATGGGAGATGCTCTAATGCTAAGAGGAACGGTGCATGTCTATGGCGACAATATTGATACGGATAGAATCATCCCCGGTAAATATACCAAAACGCTCGATTCCAGCCAGCTTGCCGCCCATGTCTTAGAAGACCTTGACCCCGACTTTCGGCAACGCGTTCAAGTAGGCGATATTCTTGTTGCGGGAGACAATTTCGGCACAGGCTCTTCTCGTGAACAAGCCCCGATTGCGATTAAAGCGGTGGGGGTTTCAGTGGTGGTTGCCCAATCCTTTGCGCGTATTTTTTTCCGTAATGCCATCAATATTGGTCTCCCTGTGGTCGAAGTTCCCAATCACACCATTCAATCAGGACATCAAATCGCAGTCGATTTAGCCAATGGAACTGTCAATAATTTGACAACAGGTGAACAGTACACAGCCACACAAATGCCACAGGTCATGATAGATATTCTCAATCAAGGCGGGCTGGTGAATTATCTCAAACAAAACGGTACCTATCGGGTATAAAAGCATGTCGGAACAGGAACTCCCTCTACAAAATATCCGCGTCCTCGAATTCTCTCATGCGGTGATGGGACCCGCCACCGGGCTAGTCCTCGCCGACTTAGGTGCAGAAGTCATCCGTATAGAACGCACCCCCAACGGCGATCCCACACGCCGACTCAAAGGCTTTGGAACAGGTTACTTCACCTATTACAATCGCAACAAAAAGAGTATGGCTGTCAACCTCAAAGATGAACAAGGACAAGAGATTGTCCACAAATTACTGAAAACGACGGATGTGCTGATAGAGAACTTCGGACCCGGCACGATGGAACGACTCGGCTTGGGTTATGACGAACTGAAAGAGCAGTATCCCCAACTCATCTACTGCACTCTAAAAGGCTTTTTGACGGGTCCCTATGAGAAACGCCCTGCCTTAGATGAAGTCGTACAAATGATGTCGGGTTTAGCCTACATGACCGGACCTCCTGGACAACCCTTACGTGCTGGTGCATCCATCGTCGATATTATGGGCGGAACCTATGGCGCAATGTCGGTGCTAATTGCCATCATGGAGCGCGCTAGCAGTGGGCGAGGCAAGCTGGTCAAAAATGGTTTATATGAGACAGCCGCTTTTATCATGGGGCAACACATGGCGTACAGTGCCATTGCTGATGTCGAGATTCCGCCAATGCCAGCGCGCGTGAGTGCATGGGCAATTTATCGTATCTTTGAGACTGCGGATCATCAACAAGTCTTCATTGGGATTACGAGTGACAAGCATTGGGAAAACTTCTGTCAGGTCTTTGGGCGCGACGACTTAGGTACTCGTGATGACCTGCAACATAACAACCAGCGCATCGATGCACGTGATTGGTTGCAACCCGAACTAGAAACCTTCTTCAAAACCATGACCAAAGCCGAGATTATTGAAAAAGCTGACAAAGCCCAGATTCCTTTTGCGCCCATCGCCCGCCCAGAAGACCTCTTTGATGACCCACAACTCAATGGAGGAGACAGTCTAGTTGATGTCACCTTGCCTGATAAACGCACTACAAAACTCCCCAAGTTGCCGATGTCCATTGAGGGGCACGATTTTGATTTGCGGTTGGAAGCTCCTTCCGTCGGCGAACATACGAATGCTCTCTTGCATGAACTTGGGTATGATGAACATCAGATTACTAACCTAAAAAACAAGCAAGTCATTGCATAATCCCTTTGAGTTAACTCAAACTATTTACTTCACAACTATTTTGTCTTTTTCCCGGCAATGGCGGCACTTTGTCCGGTGGCGACGGTGTTTGTCCCCAGCCGAGATGGTATCAGCCATGACCCACCCGAGTACATGTCGACAGAAGATTGTATGTTGGTTGCGCGGGTATTGATGGGCGGGTTGCTTCAGTTGGATGCGATGCTAGAAGAAGAGGATAGGAATTGTGTCATGAGTTGAAAAATTGACACATGGATGAAGGCATGATAGACTGAATGAGAACGTTCTCATTTATAGGTATGCTTATTTTTTATGACTCGGCGTCCAACCATTATTGATGTCGCCCAACTTGCTGGTGTTTCTAAGGCAACGGTGGCGCGCGTCGTCAACGGCAATGAGGAGATTGTCCGTGAAGCGACGCGACAACGTGTGCTGGAAGCAATTGAGCAATTGGGGTATGTACGAAATGCGGTGGCTGTCGGTTTACGCAGTGATCGCACCATGATGGTTGCACTGTGCATTCCCGATATTACAAACCCGTTTTGGCCCGAAGTGGCGCGCGGGGTGCAAGATACAATTGAGAAGGAAGCCTACACGGTGGTGACGGTTAATAGCGATTGGCAGGCTGGACGTGAGCAAACCTTCCTGAAGATGGTGCGACAAAATCGCTTTGATGGATTCATAATTAACCCCACAAAAGTCACCAGCCAAGATTTACAGGCATTGGGTATTCCGGTGGTAATTATTGGCAGTGGCAGTCATTATCCTGAGTTTGATGCGGTGGGAAGTGATAGTGAAACAGGGATGATGGCGGCGTTGAATCATCTATATGAGTTAGGACATCGGCGGATTGCCTTGATTAAGGGTTTGTCTGCCCGATTGAAAACTGCCTCTCGTGAGCAGTTATTTGTGACCTTTCATGCGCATAATCATATCCCGCTAGATAAAAACCTGATTATCGACAGTCCATTTTCGAGTCAAGGTGGGTATGAGGCTATGCTCCATCTGTTGCAGATGGACAATCCCCCGACCGCGGTGTTTGCGGCGAATGATATTCTGGCAATTGGTGCGCTGAAGGCGGCGCAACATCAGCGAGTACAGGTTCCCGATGATATTGCGATTGTGGGGATGGACGACATTGATGCAACGGAAATGACCTCACCTCCGATGACAACAGTGGTAAAACCCAAATATGAAATTGGCGTTCGGGCAGCACACTTATTATTGCAACGTTTGTCGAATGATGATCCGTTTGAACCACAACAGATTTTACTGAATTGTCAGCTCGCAGTACGAGGTTCAACGGTGCGTAGTGAGCTTATTCATTAGCCAAATGACTTTTATTTATCAGAAATGAGAACGTTCTCATGATTGATGTAAGTGACCAAGCAATTTCATTGACGCAACGGGCGACAGGCTGTTTATTGGGCTTGGCAGTGGGGGATGCGTTTGGGGACATCGGACGGAGTGACCCATATCGGCAACGCTATGGCATTGTCACAAATCTGTATGAGGGTGCGAAAAGCACAGATGATACCGAGTTTGCAGTGTTGACAGGGCAGATGCTGTTGGATTGTGGTGGGGAATTGACTTCGGAGCAGGTGGTCGCTGGCTGGCGCAAATACATCATCGACGAGGGTGGGGTGTTTAATCGTGGAGGTAAGCCTCAGTATGGTGCGGTGGCAAATCTGGAGCGCGGTGTTTTACCTCCGTATACGGGATTAGATAATGTGCAGAACAATGATGATGGGGCGGCAATGCGGGTTGCGCCGATTGGAATTCTGTGCGCGGGAGATGTGGAACGTGCGAAACAACTGGCGCAGATTGATGCTGAGATTAGTCATGCACAGGATGGTATCTGGGGGGCGCAGGCGGTGGCAGCAAGTGTGGCGGTGGCGATGGTCGGTGCAGATGTGAATGACATCATCAAAGCTGGATTGTCGTGTATCCCGAACGACAGCTGGCTGGGTCGGACAATGGCGCAGGCGATGGCGATTTGTGATGCGAGTGCAGATATTCTGGAGGCATGGGAAGCCTTACATACGGACTTGTGGACTC
>JANQRM010000577.1 GCA_028284565.1 Anaerolineae bacterium
TACGTCGATTCCTAAAGATATTATGACTGCCGCCAAGAAATTGCTCGATAATCCTGAACCGCGCCCGAATGAAGGTCGTCGTGTGGTGGTGGGTGCAAATAAAGCCATGCGTGCTGTCTATAAAACCATCCAAAAGACTTTCCAGAGCAAAATTGAAGGACGCGAAATCCTCTTTGCACCCAATCTCGATGATGCGCGTGCCATCCTACGCGGACTCCGCTTCGAGCAACAAGAACCCTAGTCACATTGCTTAGTAATAACAACAGTAAGGGCGTAGTATTGCTGTGTCTACACGCAACGCTATACGCCCCTACAATCCTCATCAAAACATTCCCCATAGTGCTAGTTTCGCCCTACCCGTTGGTACAGTGTCACTAACCCACTTTATCGGGTATCCTAAATACCATGATGCAAAATAATTGAAGGAAACAATATGGGTTTTCATGGTGGTGGATGGTGGAGTTATATTCGTAGTGATGCAGATGGAAAACGCCCCGCAGTTACCCGTTCACTCATTTTACGGGTATTGAATTATGCGCGCCCCTATCGCAATCAAATTATAGGGATGCTTATCACAATCCTGATTACTACTGGCTTGGGCTTGCTCACACCCCTCATCTTCCGAGATTTAATCGACAACGCCTTGCAGAATAACGATGCTCAACGCCTGAATATTCTCGCCTTGGGCTTGATTGCGATTCCGGTACTCAGTGGTGGGATACGCATCTTCCAGCGTAAATTGAACGCCAGCATCGGTGAGGGGGTCATCTATGACTTACGGGTGAGCCTCTATCATCACCTACAAAAGATGTCTCTGCGCTTCTTCACGAATACCAAAGTCGGCGAATTGATGAGTCGGCTAAATAACGATGTGGTCGGCGCGCAGAATGCGATTACCAACACCTTTATCAACATCATCACCAACACAATTACGGTGATTTTGACGATGGCAGTGATGTTTGCACTTGAATGGCGATTGACGATTTTAGGTGTCTTAGTCTTGCCCTTCTTCATCATGATTGCCCGTCGTCTGGGGAAACGTCTGCAAACCATCGTCCGCTCACAGATGGGCTACAACGCACAGATGAATGCCATGATGAATGAGACCCTCAACATTAGTGGTGCATTGCTTGTCAAGCTCTTTGGTCGGACAAACAACGAAGTGGAACGCTTTGAAGACCGTTCTGCCAAAGTGCGTGATGCAGGCATTGACCGTGCCGTACTCGGTACACAATTCTTCGTTATGATAGGCTTGGTGAGTGTCGTCGGGACAGCCCTTGTCTATTGGGTCGGTGGACATCTCGTCTTAGCGAATGAATTCACCATCGGGACGATTGTTGCCTTTGGGACCTATCTGACACAACTCTACACACCGCTTCAAGCCCTCACCAATGCTCCGGTTGATTTCGCGCAATCTGTTGTCAGCTTTGAGCGTGTCTTTGAAATCATTGACCTACCCCTCGAAATTGACGAAGTGCCTCATGCCATCGAATTAGGCGAATCAAAAGGCGAACTCGTCTTTGATAATGTGACCTTCCGCTATGACATTGACGAGGACAATCTTCTGTCTGAAGTGACACGCTATGGACGGATGGATAGCGTTGGGGCAGTATTATCTGGTGATGAAAAAGCCAACGGCAACGGGAAAAATGGTGATGCACCGAAGATGAGTCAAGCGCGGGAAGATGCCCTCAAGAACATCAACTTCCATATCCAACCCGGCGAACTCGTTGCACTAGTGGGTCCCAGTGGCGCAGGCAAAACGACAATGACCTATCTCATCCCACGCCTTTATGACCCGACATCGGGTGTTATTTCGTTGGATGGACATGATTTGCGTGACCTCAAGCTCGAATCCCTTGCTGAGAACATCGGCATGGTGACGCAAGAGACTTACCTCTTCCACGATACGATTAAGACGAATTTGCTCTATGCCAAGATGGATGCCACCCAAGCCGAAATCGAAGCCGCTTGTCGTGCCGCCAACATCCATGACTTCATTATGGAATTGCCTGATGGCTATGACACCATCACCGGAGAACGCGGTTATCGCCTGAGTGGAGGTGAGAAGCAACGCATTGCCATCGCCCGTGTGATTCTCAAAGACCCGCGCATTCTCGTCTTAGATGAAGCCACCAGTCACCTCGATAGCCAATCGGAAGCTCTTATTCAAGATGCACTCTCGAAGGTAATGGAAGGACGCACGAGTATAGTTATTGCCCATCGCCTGAGTACCATCCTCGCCGCCGACCAGATTTTGGTGATGGATCGTGGGGAAATCGTCGAAAACGGCACCCACGACGAACTCCTTGCCCAAGATGGACTCTACGCTAATCTCTACGAAACCCAATTCAGCCGTCAACACGAGATGGTGTAACATGCCGAATGGTGGAATTCCTTTAGGTTGCTTACCATGTAATCACTTTGATAAAGAAGAAAATTCTTTACGTGGACGATGCAAACTTCATGATATCCCAACGAGTATGCATGAAGTTTGTGCGGATTTACATAATCCTAAATACATGATCAACAGCAAATTACTACCTAGGAAGCTGGAGAAAAATACACTCTATTCTTGGATAGATATTCTTAATCAAGAAGGCTATCCACCTCCAAGACAATTAACACCGATGGCTTCAATTGCTGAATATCAACAAATGACTGAGGAAGAACGTCAACAATGTTTTGAAGATGCGAAGAAACTTGCCGATGAACTCTTCCATAAGGAAATTAATGAGGATGATGATAAATCTCAGTCTTGAACTTGTTTCTTCAAGATAAAGTTGCGGGTGCTGTAGGCTTTGGCAAGTCCGTCATGATATTGAATGCCGAGTTCGTTAAGCCAGAGTTCATGTGCTAGCCAGCGTTCTAAATGCTCTGCCTGATGTTGGGCTGGGATGCTCTTGTGGATGCCTTTGAGTTGCGTGTTGAATACCTTATCATCCTCCGCCACTAAGCCAGCCTGACAAAGCATCTGCTGGAAATCCGCCTCTTTGACAAATCGCTGATAGTATCGCTCATTGCCGACGGTAGTGAGTAGGGGTCCAATGATATTCTTGGCGCGCTCTTTCCAGCTTGAGGGATGCTTAAAATGCCCCGAATCATAATTCATCAACACCCGCCCATCAGCCTTGAGCACCTCCGCGATGCTGTTGAGATAGCGTTGTCGTTGAACAACATGCTCAAATACACTAAAGGACACGATAACGTCGAATTGTTCATCTACCAGCCGACCATAGACATCATAAGCAAAGTCATTGTGAATCGTCGCGTTCAAGCCATCCAAGTTCTGTCGGGCGATGTCACAGGCTTGAGGACTCGGTTCAATCCCAACATAGCGAATCTGCGGGAATTCACGCAACAAATCTAGGAAATAGCTTGCTGTCCCACATCCCAAATCAAGGATGCTGAGGCTGTCACGATTTTGGGCATGGTCGCGGAGCCATCGTAAACAATAGACCTTCGCTGTGTTGCCGATTACGGATGTCATGGCTTGCTTTTCCTGTGGATGAACTCAGGGTATTCTAGTCGGGATGAGTGGTTTTTCCAGCGACAAAGGCGATATACATGCGAATACTGGCGTTTCCTGATATTCACGGACGCAATGACAAACTCGAACCCTATCTTGAAGCCATCGCAGAGGCGGATGTCATTATCCTTGCGGGGGATTTGACGAATGGCAGTTTGGATGAGGCGCGTCAAGTCATTGAAACGATACAAGCACATAACACGAACATCCTGACCATTCCCGGCAATATGGATACGCCAGAGATTGTGGAATTCACAGGTCAGATGAACATCCATCGTGGTCACAAAGTCATTGATGGCGTGGCGTTTGCGGGTGTCGGTGGGGCATTGCCATTTGCAGGGGATTATGTGTTCAGTGATGAGCAACTGGCTGATTTGCTGGAAGAAGCCGTTGCCGATGTACCAGCCGAGATGCCGATGATATTGGTTTGTCATCAACCACCACTCCATACCGCTTGTGACCGCTTGCCCAATGGCGCACAAGTGGGTAGCCCTGCTGTGCGAGCGTTTATTGAGGAACAACAACCCCTCATCTGCTTCACGGGACACATCCATGAAGCGCGTGGGATAGATACGATTGGTCAGACACAAATCATCAATCCGGGTCCGCCGTGGAAGGGTTACGCTCTCGCAGACATCAAGAATGGCATAGTTACACGCCTTGACATTATCCATCGCTAGCCCTACAACCAGATTGTGTCACCTGTTATCATGACCATCTAACGTAAATCAACATCAGAAAACATCATGTCGAAATATCTCATTGTGGGCTTGGGCAATCCGGGTCAGAAATACGCAGACACACGCCATAACATCGGCTTTTGGGTGGTGGATGAACTCGTGCGCCGTTATGATTTTCGTGGTCATAGCGAACACCGCGCTATTGTCTTTGATGGTATTATCAAGGGCAAAAAAGTCATCCTCGCCAAACCCATGACCTACATGAATAACAGTGGTGAGTCGGTACAGTCGCTGGTGAGTTTCTATAAGATTGACCTCGATAAAATTATCGTGATTTATGATGAAATTGACCTGCCACTAGGGACGCTTCGTATTCGCAAGACAGGTGGACATGGCGGACACAACGGACTCCGCAATATCATCCAACACTTGAAAGAGAAGGACTTTGCCCGTATTCGGATTGGTGTGGATCGTCCACCCGGCAAGATGCAAGCGAAGAGACATGTGCTACGAGGCTTCCACGGGGATGATAAGATTGTCGCTCTGCAAGCGCAGGACAAAGCCGCTGATGCCGTTGAGATGTGGCTAGAGACGGATATCGAACAGGTTATGACCGCGTTCAATGGCGACTTCGTTGAAGCCGAGCAAGATGACACACCCAAGCTATCTCCTAAAGAATTATTGAAGCAAGCAAAACAAGCGCACCAAGCTAATCCTAATGACCCTGAACCCTTAGAGCAAATCGTCGGACTATCGAAGCGGTTAGGCAAGCTCAAGGATGAGGTGGATGTGCATCTGAAATTAGCAGACATCTATGAAAAACTGGGCGAACCAGACAAGGCGAATACCAATCGGGAACGGGCGGTCAGCATTGAGCCGAGCTTGATTGATGTACATATGCAAATTGCGGATTACTACGACTCAATCCACAATAAGAAGAAAGCGGTGAATCGCTACCTCATCTTGGCGGAGTGGTATCTTGAGCAAGGCAAGCCGATGGAAGCACTCGATATCGTGCAGGTGGCGATGGCGATTAACCCTCAACATCCCCAAGCGATTGAGATGCAATTTGACTTGCAACGCCGTATCACGGAATGACGTATGATGAAGAGACTGACTTAACATTGGAATGAACCTATGAAAATCGGCATTGTCTCGGATATTCAAAATCAAGTGATTGCATTGGATAAAGCTCTCGCTGTGTTTGAAGATGTGGGTGTGAACCGTATTGCTTGTACGGGCGACTTGGTGGATGGCTCGACACAGGGCGATGCGGATGGCGTGATTCGCAGTCTGCAAGAGGCAGAAGTATTGTGTGTGCGGGGCGACCAAGACCAAGCCGTTCTCGATGAGCAATTGTATCTGCGTCAATCGGCTGATCTGGCCGACCCGATGACCCGTGCGCGTTTAATTAGTGATCAGTCGATGATTTTTCTGACACAACTGCCAAAGACACGCACCTATACATGGGCAAACCATAGTGTCTACATCGCCCATCAACTCTTTGAAGATGACGATACCGACCTCACGCCAGAGAATTTGGAAGCAATGCAAGAGGCGATGACGGAAGCCCAAGCCGATGTGCTGATTGTTGGGCATACGCGCCAATCCTTGCATGTGCAGATGAATGGGACGCATATCGTCAATGCTGGAGCCATCTGGAATAGTGAGACAAGTGGCTTCCGTACTTGTTCGGTTCTCCATCTGCCAGAATGTGTGGTCGAACTCTATGACATCCGTACCGGGCAACTCTTGCATGTGTCAGGCATTCTGGCATGAAAATCGGCATCATCTCTGATGTGCATGCTCATCTCATCCCGCTGGAAAAGGCTTTATCCATATTTGAACTCGAACAAGTCGATGCCATCGTCTGTGCAGGCGATTTGGTTGAGAAAGGGCAAGATGGTGATGTGGTTGTCGCGCTTCTTCAGGAACTCAATATCCCCTGTGTGCTGGGCAATCACGATGAGATGATACAGGGCAATCAACGCTGGTTTCGTGAGAATCTTGACCCCAATAATCCCAATGCCCTGAAACATCTCATGTCGGATGACTCCCTCCTTTTCTAAAGAGACTACCTAAGACACTGCGCTTTGAGTGGAAGGGGTATCGCGTTCTGCTGGTGCATGGTACACCCACGAGCAATGTCGATTACTTGTTTCCAAATAGCCCAGACGCGAAGTTCAAAGCTATTGCGATGGATGCTCAAGCCGATGTGATTATTTACGGGCATACACACCAGACGACTTGCCTGCGTCGTCGTGGGGTATGGTTTCTTAATCCCGGCTCATTGATTGGCAAGCGGGGATTCGCTGGAACGTGTGCAATATT
>JANQRM010000589.1 GCA_028284565.1 Anaerolineae bacterium
CGCATCAGGATTTTCTTCATGTACAGTATCAATTAATTGACTTGCATCTTGCTTGGCGACCACGCTCCGCAAAAACATCACACGCCCACTCGCCCCTTCACTCTGAGTCTCCGTCACACCATAGCCCCGTTCTCGTAAATGGATAGCCATCTCATGACCTCCCGTTGGCGTAATGATATTGACCACCATAAAGCCTTTGACAAAGCGCGCGTCCAATGTCTGTCCCACATAACCACCCACTGAAAAACCCAACGAATAGGCAAATAAATTCTGGAGCTCAGACAGATTCGCAACCACCGCCCCCAAAGTCAAAGCAAAAATAGTACTTTGGAAAAAGCCAATGACGAACGCCAATCGACGACGATCCCGATTCACTACGACAATCCGAATCGTCGCTAGGGCATTATTCAACACACGTAAGCCAAAGATACCGAGCGCAAGCACTAACGCTTCGGGAGATAAATTGATCGTCATGCTGGAACTCCTAAAACAGTTGAAAGGCACATCTCTGCCATGAGACATGCCTTAATTGATGAGGCATCGTTATTGTAGCGTTGGAGACAAACTTAGTTGAGGGTAAGTAACAGTTATTTTTCTTTGCGTCCCGCTTGTAACCAGCCACGTTGGACAGCCCGTGCCTCTTCTGTGGTGATAAACGCATCGGGGTTATCACGATGAACAGCATCAATCAGCTTTCGTAAATCTTGGCGAGAGACCACACTACGGAGAAGCATCACATGCCCACTTGCACCTTCACTTTGAGTCTCCGTCACGCCAAAACCTTGTTCCCTTAGATGCACCGCCATATCATGCCCACCCGATGAAGTTACCACATTGACCACCATAAAGCCCTTCACGAAGCGCGCTTCGAGGACTTGTCCCAAGTATCCCCCAACGGGAAAGCCCAACGCATAGACAAACAAGTTCTGTAATTCAGATAAATTCGAGACCACAGCCCCAATCGTCAAGGCAAAAATCACACTCTCGATAAAGCCAATAATGAACGCCAAACCGCGACGGTCACGGTTAATGACCACAATACGGATGGTCGCCAGCATGTTATTGAAGACACGTAACACAAAAATCACAAAGGCAATCAAGAGAGCTTCAGGTGAAAGATTGATGGTAAAAGGCATAAACAATCTTCCTTACATAGAAGACAAAACCGATGCCACATCATGACATCGGTTGGTTATTGTTATCAGTTGTTGGCGAAATGTCTAGCGGAAATCTCGCTCCCATTCCTCATCGGTAGTTTGGCGACGCGACTTTCGTTGGGCTTGCCGCTCAAAACGATCATAGTCTCGCCGATCATTTTTCTTATGATTGTGTCGTTTTTGTTGCCGTTTGCGATCGTCGAGGTAAATCATGTCCAAATCAAGGTCATCCGTCATATAGTCTGGATGTTCCCAAGTTTTATTGCCCATTGTCTTACAAGTTCCTTTGGATTATTAAATGGGTTTGAATTCATCGATAGTTTACATCCAAACAGCTTTGCAAAAACCCCCAATAATTGGGAGAACAAAATGCAAAAATGGGTGTTTAATATTACCCTGCTAAATCGTCACCACGCCAATGCACAACCTCTGAGCCCGTTGCCTCAGCCAATAAATCCGCGGCTACTTTTCGATGACAGGTCTCGACATCTTTGCAAGCACACATAAGGACTATAGATTGCGCTTCTAAAAGAGCTGTTGCTCGCTCAATGCCCGCTTCTGCATCCAACAACTTCACCTCAGCCGTGTTACTGCGATAGTTTGCATTGCCAAATTCCCGCAGATGCTCATAACGTTCACCCAAGGCTTCAATGAGTTTGCTTTTATTCCATTCTCGAATACGTGAACCCGCCCGAAAACGAATGTCGACCAATTTGAGGTTTTGTGTCTGGATTGCCTTAACCAAATCCGCTTGTGATATCCCAGAATATCCAATCGTGTAAATCTTATTCACTTGATTTCCTTGCTATTCAATATCTGCCCCAATCATATCATGCTTAATCAGCATAAGTTTTTACGGTTCAACCTGATAGAATCGACTACAATAGGGCTATTGTGAAGCCACGTAGAAGGAACTTTCATGAAATCAGCACGCATTATCCTATTATTGCTTTGCCTCATTGGGATGGCATTACCCCTCAACGCACAAGAGGCTCCAGTACAAGAAATTTTTGGTCAATTGGAAAACGGTATCGCCTTTTATGATCTATTCGGACTAAAAGCAGGCGATGTTCTGTATGTTTATGCCGAGTCCAGCGAGTTTGACACCTTAATTGGGATTGGCGACATCGACTTTGAAGAAGTATTCCTCCAAGATGATGACGGTGGAGGGGGACTTAATTCTGCCTTTACCTACAACGTACCTGCCGATGGAGATTACAGTATTGCAATCCGCGATTGCTGTGATGACGAAGCCGCTGGGGGCTTCCGCATGTTGTTGAGTTTAGGAAATTCGGCAGTTTTGAATGGGTCAGCCCAACCGAATGGCGCTGAAATTGCTGTCTTCTATGAATTGGGTGGCACGATAGGAGGCAATGATGACAATACGGACACAACTGACCCCACACCCATCCCCCAACCGCCTGCGAATGTAGGTGAAGGTCGCATCCAAGAGTTAACAGGTCGCGTGAGTCCAGAAACTGAATTTATCTTCTATGATCTCTTTGGGTTACGGGCAGGAGATGTGATTTACGTCTATGCCGAATCAAATGAGTTTGACACGATGGTTGTCATCGGTGATATTGATTTTGAGGAAGAACTTGGGCGCGATGATGACGGCGCAGAGGGTACAAATTCCGCACTCACTTATGTGATTCCTGAAGACGGAGATTATAGCATCGCCATCACGGATTGTTGTCGCAGTGATGTCACAGGCAACTTCCGCGCCTTGCTCGGATTAAATGCGCCTGATGCCCTTACAGGAACAGCACTTCCGCGTGGTGAGCCGATTGCTGTCTTATTTGAAGG
>JANQRM010000597.1 GCA_028284565.1 Anaerolineae bacterium
CACCAATCCAATACCCCACCTCTGACGCATCATGCAGACCACCCGCGTCAATCGAAATAAGTCCCATAAATAACTCGTCAGTTTTGCGGACAATCCCAAAGAGCAATTCACGGTCGTCATCTGTGCTGTTGAGGACGCTTTCCAACCACTGCCTTGCTTGATTTTCAGGATACGGGTGTGGGATACTCGTGATCGTCGCGGAGATTCTGCGGTCACTCACCAATTCATGAATGCGCGGTGCATCCTCCAAAACCACCGAGCGCAAGACCAAGCGTTCCGTTTCAAGGCGCGTGTTCATCATGAGGTTCTCACTTCAATTTGACTTTTGTGAACCGTATTGAACCACTATAACATGATTTTTGTGGATTTGTAAACCATCTCACGTAAGGTTGATACAAATGAATCCGTCAAATAATTACATAGAACAAGGAAGCCTTTCATGAACGATACTCACATGCGCGACCTATTGAAGAATGCCAAAGTCATTGCCGTCGTCGGACATTCCGACAAGCCCCATCGCACCAGTTACCGCATCGCCCAATACCTGCGTGAAGAAGGCTACACCGTCTATCCAGTCAATCCCACAGTCGAAACCATTGACGGCGAACCCAGCTATCCTTCTCTTGCCGATGTCCGCGAACCAATTGATATTGTGAATGTCTTCCGTCGCTCCGAGCATCTTCAAGGCGTGGTCGATGACGCAATAGAGGTCTCAGCCAAAGCCGTCTGGTCACAACTCGGCGTGGTCGATATGAATGCCTACGAAACCGCCCAACAAGCCGAACTCGATATGGTTATGGACTTGTGTATCAAAGTGGAACACCAACGCTTGCTTTAGCTCTCAGCATTTCAGCTGATTAGCACTTCAGCAAAGCCCCTCTCCAGCGAATAAGCTATTAGGTTTTCTTCACTCAGAATAAAAATGTCTCCCCTATGAAATGGGGGAGATTTAGGGGGGATAAAAAAACCAACAACTCATCACTTCACTCCGCGTCCTCTGTGTGAAGGTCAGTCTCTAGGCGACCCTTGGAGTTCATCTGTTCTTCTTGCCTCAAATACGCTTGCAACAACTCCCGCTCACTCGGCAAGCAATAACACACCAGTAGATTACTCCGTAGCGACCAGAAGGCATCGCACTCCAGCACCGCTTCCAGAGCCTCCCGCCGTAAATCCGTCAAAGTCCACGGCGGAATCACATCCTCACGCTGATAAACCCGCATCATCACGCCATCCTCATCCGTCACGGTTTGGATATGGAAATTCCAGTCCACCCCATGTTTCTGCCGAATCACCATCCCCAACAGCGCGCTGACGATAAAATGCGCCCGCGCTGGCTGGACAATACGCTCCAACACCTGCCTGAAGATTCGCACTGCCGAGTCCCGATTGAGCTTACACAAGGCATCACAAGCATCCCACAGGGTCGTACTCGCCCACGGCACATCCGGATAATGCTCCTCCCGCACCATAGAATGAATCAAAATCGCCACCGCTTTCGGAGAAGCCGAATCTGCCAGCAGATGTAACAACACCGTCGCCGCCACAAACTTCTCTAAATGCGTCGTCTTCGAGAATAGAGCATGACGCAACCCCTCAATCACCTGCATCTGATACGGAAAGCGCAAATTCGACTTCGCACGGCGCACTAATTGCCCCATCGTCCAAGTCGCCGTCGCCCGCATTGCAGGATTCGCTTCTTGTGGCGCAAGGGAGAGGATGTGCGGAACAAGTGTGAAGGCTTGCGAGGGAAAGTCAGCCAGCAGCATATAGGCTTCGATTTGCACCGACAGCATCGGATGACGCAAATAGGGCAAGACCACATCCAAGCGTTGTTCAATCAGACGATAGGCTCGGCTGGCAATTGTCACTTCATTCTGGGGATACGGATAAGCGCGCTCAGCAATCGCATAAATCAGGGATAAGGGCGTGATGTCCGTCGCCGTCACATCCTGTGCCAATATTGACAACAGACTCGGCAACAGCTCTAGTGTTGTTTCCGTCAACTCCCCATCATAGAAACTCAGCTCCCATAGAGAATCCAGCGCGACTTCCCGCAGATTATCGTCCGCAGAACGCAGTCCTGCCAGCCATTGCGAGATTTGAGATGGGCGTTGAGTCACATCGTGCATCCTCTAGTTATAGCCGAAATCGCCCAAAAACACGACTTTGCAGGCAAATACTGAATGATACATTATTGATATAATGGAGGCAGTTCAACACCAAAAGGTCAGTCGGTGAAGTCCGCCATACAACATCCCACCCGTATTCTCTGGACAGGCTTAATCATTGTCATCATGTCTAGCAGTGCCTATTGGATGCGTCCCCTCGCCACCCGCACCGAAATGAACAGAGGCATGGCAATATTCATATTCGGCATCCTCTTGCTGGGTAGCAGTTTGGTTTTGTCGCGACAATTGATGGATGAAACTCACGAGGACAAACATCCTACATTACACTCGAACCCCATACCCATCCATGTAGGCATTACCTTTCTAGGTGTCATCTGCTTAGCGATTCTGACGCAAATTAATCTGCTCAACCCCCTTGATGATAGAGAAAACGCACTCGCTTTCCTCAGGCATACCTCCACTCATGTGCAGGTCGCGTTGTTCCTATTCGGCTGTGGCTTCTTAGCATGGGGCTTAAGCGGTGGGGTGCGACTCAAGTGGCGACGACCTCAGATAACACTCGATAGGCTCTTGCTCCTGATATTGGCGATTGCTTTGGGCTTGCGTTTATGGAATTTGGAGAATTGGATTCATCGCTTTTTAGATGAATTGCATTTTGCCAGTGCCGTCGTGCGTATCGAAGCCGACCCGAACCAAAAACTTTTGCAACCCTTTAGCTCCGTCACTGCCTTCTCATGGTTGTTTCCATATATTCAGACATGGACAACCCAACTCTTGCAACCGAGTATGACTGCACTCCGCATCGTGGCAGTCGGTTTTGGTGTGGCACAGGTCTGGGCAATCTATCTGCTAGGCAAATGGGTCATTGACCGCAAAGTTGGCTTAATCGCCGCGTCTTTTCTAGCAACCTTCCCGATTCAACTGCACTTTAGTCGTATTGGAATCGCCAATGTTGCGGACCCATTCTGGGGTATTTTGGCGATGGCACTCTTGGTTCGTGGACTCAAAACACAACATCAGCGCGATTTTGTCCTTGCCGGAGGCTGTCTGGGCTTGACCCAGTACTTCTATGAAGGCGGACGCTTATTCTACACACCCTTTGTCATCTGCTGGCTCATCTGGCTCAGGCTCTTCCTCAAATCAAACAGTCGCTTCACCTTTCCATCGTTACGCAATCTCAGCATGATGAGCTTCACCGTCTTCATGATTGCCTTCCCACTCTATTACACATGGGTTGTCAATCAGATTGCCATTGTGCCACGCTTAGAAGAAACCGCGCGCGACAATTCTTTCTTACTTGCCTTCCTCACAACAGCAAATGACTTTCCATTACAAGTCATCTTGAACCCCATCCTTGAGTCGTTTATGGGCTATGTTCACCTGACTCCCACGGGCTGGTTCTATGGCGGGGAGTCCGCCTTTATTTTGATTGGGATGGTTCCCTTTTTTTTGTTGGGGATAGCCCATGCGGTTTATCGGCTACGGCGAGTCGATGGCGCATTGTTGTTTTGGTGGTTGATGGCAGGTGTCGTGGCAGTGAGTCTGGTTCAAGACCCCGTGACAGCCCCACGTCATATGCCGATTTATCCTGCCGCGATGTTACTCGTCGCCATTGGTATTCGCTTCACTGTACCCATGCTGATGGGCAAGCAAGCATTAGATACTCGACGATTAAACATACTCATGGGCGCGTTGACAATCGTTCTGAGTGCCTATCAAGCGAGCCATTACTTTTACGTTCACATCCCCAATTTTTATCAAGAGCAAGTCTATCCCTTAACCGATCACTTCAACATCATCACCGAAGATACAGAGGATACGCTCTTTCGGGTTCTCAATTTACCCCCCAACAGCGATGTACATATCGTTCACCATGTTCAAGTTTGGGCGTTTAATATCCAAGTGGTGAAAGATTATTGGCGTTTGACCGAGATGACCATTCAACACGTCAATCCGCCCGATTTCATCCTCGAAGATGACCGTTTTTTCGTCCGAATCCTCACGCCTGAATATCTCGAATCTCTGAATCCCCAGCGTCCCCAAGCCTTCTTTTTACGTGCCGACGACACGGAGTCCCTCGCCTTAATTGAGCAATATTTCACCCTCAGCGAACCCATCTGGAGTCCCTACGACATCCCACGAGAGAAGCAAATGGTCTTGTTTATGGCAGAGGCAGATTAAAAAACTCTTCAGTTGTGATACCATCATTAACAACCAAAACCATATTTGAAACCCAACCCTCATGCCCCAATTCAGCGATATCCTCAACCGACTCATCGACCTCAACTTCATCGACCCCGACTCCCTGCATGGCTGTACCGACGAGGAAATCCAAACCCTGATGAAAGAACAACATGTTAAACGACTCCCACAGGTCTATGCCGATTTTCTCAAAACAATGGGGAAGAATTATACGGGCGCAAAGGATCCCGATGGAGTGAAGGTGTATGAGTCCTTACTTGAGATGCGGGCAAAAATTAGCAAATATTTTCCTGAATTTCCCGTTCCAGACGGCGCATTTGTTTATGCTTTGTATGACAACACCGTCTTCTATATTTTATGACTGATAGCGACGATGATGATCCCCCTGTTTATTTCTATCAATATGAGCGTAAAGTGAGTTTGATTGACAATTCGCTGACGGCATATTTTGAGCGAGTCATTGACCTCGACAATGATTCAACACAGGAACAACTAGGAAATAATTCTGACCATTTCGGCGAAAAACTCTATCATCTCTATCAAAAGCGACTACCTTTTGGCAAACCGCGTGGATGCACTCCCGATGAAATCCTAGCCCTGATGGACGATCAAGGTGTGGAACGACTCCCCAAAATTTATCGTCAATTCTTAGAATACATCGGTAAAAATGATGACTTTTTCTATAGTTTAATGCCGGGAGATGCGCTAACTTGTTTCGACCTTTTAGAGACTAAAGCCTTTATCCTTGCGAAACTCGAACAGTTTGAACGACAGAGATTTCGTCATATTTTTGTTTGCTATGAAAATCTAAGTGGTGATTATCATTTTTTCTATACTGATAATGATGACGACGATCCGCAGGTTTATCAGTGCAAAAAAGCTAGTGCCAAAGCGTTAACGGTCTCTGATTCGGTTAGCAATTACTTTTTGACTTTAGTTAATTGAAAAACATGATTATCCCGGTTTCTAAGGTATGAAAACAGTTAGAAAATGCATAGCCAAATGCATAGCCGTTTGCATCACACTTCACCCTCATTTTGTGATACGCTGGGTTCAACGCTGTGACCTGACCGCATCTTAACAATCTTGATACCTGACCTGCTGGTGGCTAATATCTGACATCTGAAATCGAATCTAAACTCAATTCTAACCAAGTAGAGGGCTAATGGCGGGATGTGGCGGGAGGTCTCTTGCCAACCCCCGAAAAACATATATAACCGCCGACGGTAAAAATCGACATCAACACGCCACAAACCGAATTCCAACGAAACGAGGTCTTATCTTATAGGTCAACAAACGAAATTCCAAACAAAAAGGCAACCACTTGGGAAGCCTCTCTGCGCCTTTGCGTTGAATGGGTTTCTTCTACTCGTCCTCATCATCCAACGAATACTGACTGAAGAAGTCCCAAATCACCTCACTGGCATGAATATCCGTGTTGACCTTGCCTGCAATCTGCTCCCCAATCACATCGGGAACACCGGGCCAATTGTGTCCACCTTCCGCAATCGCCCACAAGTCAATCGCACTGCCATCCGCACAATTCGGGAACGTGAACTTAACCACCCGCGTGAATTCGGGGTCTTCCGCAGGCAACTCTTCCATATCCGAATTAAGTTCGCAGTTATGATGCCACACCCAATATTCAATCGTGTTCTCCACCGATGCCGATGTCACAAAGCCAAAGTCTTCGATACCACTCCATGGGATGCTAATGTCACTCGTCCCATGAATGAACATAATCGGTGTGACATGCCCGCCATCACAGAAAGAACGCCACGCGGGTAAGAAGCCTGCCCCCACCACCGCAAACGCCGCGAAATGCTCTGGTGCTTCACACGCCACCCGTTGCGTCATAAAGCCACCATTCGAGAAGCCCGTAACATACAGCCGATTGCGGTCAATGTTAAAGTCCTGCGACAAATGCTCGACTAAATTCAACAGATATTGCACATCATCAATCGGACCTGAACGGAACTCCGGCACACCCCGCGTATAATTCCATTGGCGATTAATGCCATGTGGGAAGACCGCAATAAAGTTCTCACTATCCGCAAATTGGTGCATCTGCGTGATGACCGCAATCCCATTCCCTGTATCC
>JANQRM010000600.1 GCA_028284565.1 Anaerolineae bacterium
AAAGGCGGAGCCGATGCCCAAAAAGTTCTCGCACCCATCACTGCCAAAGCCATCCAGACCTACCTCAACACCCGCGACAACATATCTCCAGAAGCCCCCCTCTTCGTCGCTGGAAGCAAGGGCATTCAATCTGCCCGCAACCTCGCCCAGCACACCGACCTCGACATCCCCGACGAGGTATTCACCCAACAAGCCCCCCTCAGCGGACGCGCCATCGAAAAAATGCTTGCCACCCTCGCCAAACGAGCCTTTGGGGACAATCATGGCATCACTGTCCATTCCCTCCGCCACACCGCCGCCATGAAAGCCCTCGAAGGCGGACACACCATCACCGAAATCTCCGACCTCCTCAAGCACAAAAACACCCGCGTCACCGCCATCTACCTCCACCGTCTCGAAGGCGCAGGTGATACCGTCTCTGCCCAACTAGCCTCCCGCTACGACTCCCCCGACGAATAACCATCAAAATTGCATAAGTCTCCCCTTGCGAAGCGGGGGAGATTTAGAGGGGGGATAAACATAAATCCCCACGCACACAACAACTTCTCACGTATAATAGACTCACCAAACAATCAAGGCATCACGGATGGAGTCCATACGCGCGGTCATCAATCAATTTTTGGGGATTAACCCGCTCTTACACAGCCACTTCCAATCCACCGGTGGCTGGGACAATTTCCATGTCAATCACATCTCCGACCTCACGCGCTTCCTACAACGTGAGCTACGTCCCTTGGGCTATCTGGCACAAGCCGAGCAATCCCTACAAATCCGCCGACAAGATGCACCCATTCGCACGCCCGAATCCGATGTCACCCTCTACGACACGCAGAATCGCGCCAGTCAATCCACCAGCCTCAACGGAGGCTTGGCTCTCTCTGTCCCCGAACTGCTATCATTAGATGAAGCCGACATTGCCACCTACCGCGCCATTGGCATTTATCAAAAAGCCAGCCGTGACGCGCGAGGAGAAGCCGTCGCTTGGCTCGAACTCCTCTCCCCTGCCAACAAGCCGGGCGGACGACACGCCGATGCCTATCGGGATAAACGCACCGCCCTCTTACAAGCAGGCTTGGTCTTCATCGAACTCGATTATCTGCATCAGCAAGCCCCCACCGTCGCCACACCCATCTATCCCCAGCAAGCTGACAGTTCGCCCTATCGCATTGTCGTGATTGACCCGCGTCCCAATTGGCTCGATGGCACAGCCCGCATATTTCCTATCGGCGTTGATGACCAACTTCCCACACTCGATATTCCCTTGAATGCCGGGGATGTCCTCGCCTTCGATTTTGATGCACCCTACCAACAAACCTATGAAAGTCTCTTCTTTGGGGATGAAGTCGATTATGCCGAGCTACCGGCGAATTGGGACAGCTACAGTCCCGCCGATCAAGCCCGTATCTTGTCCCGCCTGCTCCACATCCGCCAGCACCCCAACCAACTCGACACCACCCAGCCCTCCCCTATCACTAACCTAGATTTACCAACAGCAATGTCTCAATGGGACAACACCTAATTAACGAAGAAACTTATCTTTAAATAACTGCTCAGAAAGTCTCCCCTTGCGAAACGGGGGGAGATTTAGAGGGGGGAAATAAACCGTCCTCTCACAATGGGACATTCTATGGCTGATACTCACCCACCCCCACGCATCAACTTGAGTTTCATCTTCGTCTTTAACAATGAGAACATTTCATCTGTATTCAAGAATTCAGTCAGTTCTTCCTTTTCAGTATAGGTCAACAACCCTTCCTCATTCTGATCTAAGAGATAATCCAGATGCGCTTGCAAATCATCCGGCAGGTAAAAGGCAATAATCTCTTGTGGCGAGGGTTCGGTGGCTAAAAATCAGTCACCACATCAACAACCGTCTTCGTTGGTGCAGGTTGCATCACACATTCTCCATAACGAATGCTCCAACACTATCACGACCCCCTACCCTACTCGGCGACCCAACACGCTCACAACTCACCGACTAACAACCAAAAACAAACAACGAATAACTCGCTTACTCCCCAAGCCCCGCCAGCCAACCCCGCACTTTGTCAGCATCAGCTTGCATATCCATTTTTTCAAAAAATCGTATGGCTTCCTTCCAATAGGATTTAGCATCTTTTATATTGTCCAAGTCTTTGTATGCCCAGCCAATATTCGATTGTAACTTCGCATAATCCACGGGAGCATCTTCTGGCGTGTAATACTCTGAAGCCTCTTCATAGGCTGCAATCGCAAGGCGTAGATTCTCTTCTTTGTCCTTCACTCCTGATAACCGACGGTAGGCAACGCCTAAGTTGTTCTGGGTCATCGCGTATCCCATCGGAGCATCTTCTGGCGTGTAATACACCAAAGCCTCTTCATAGGCTGCAATCGCAAGCTGAAGGTTTTTTTCAAATCTTTAACGCCCGACAAATCAGCATAGGCAATCCCAAGGTTGTTTTTTATCAATGCATAATCTAGTGGTGCAACTGACGGTGTATAGTATTGCAATGCTTTCAAAAAGGCTTCGATTGCGAGGCTCAGGTTTTCTTCTTTATCCTTGACTCTCGATAACTTCAGATACACAGCACCCAATCTGTTCTGGGTCATTGCATAATCCAGTGGCGCATCCTCCAAAGTATAATGGACTAATGCTTCCTCATGGGCTTCTTTAGCACTATGCAAGTTCTCTTCCGTATTTTCTAATTCCGATAATTTTCGGTAGGCAAGCCCCAGATTTGACTGAGTCATCGCATAATTGCTTGGGGCATCCTCCGGTGTATAATACAGCAATGCTTTCTCAAAGGCTTCAACTGCAAGATATAAATTGTGTCTTTGATCCTCAATTTCTGATAACTCAGAATAAGCAACCCCCAAATCATGTTGTATGCTGGCAACTACGGCTTCATCTGAATGATTTGCCAGTTTTTCCGAAACTCGTTTCATCCAAACTATGAACTGTTTATGACGAGCTCGATTGATTAAAAATTTATAGCACGCAGTAGCAAGCCAATGAGCATCTACGTATCTTTGTCGGTTATATGCCCTTTCAAACGCAATCTCTAGATTTTCCATTTCCACATCTAAACCTAGATAATCTTGTATATTGTCATGCTGTCGAGCTAAATGAAAGAAATAGGAATGGTGTCGTAGATAGGCGGTGTCGTCTTCATCATTTGTGGCTATCACGAGAGGGTCAATACCCAAACGGCGTGTCGTCATCTCCTGTGTCACCAAGCGATAGATTTGCAGTGTCTTGAGCGCGTCATCCAGAGCGTCCGTGTCATCCAATCCCGCAATCGCCTCCGCCGCCTCATAGGTGAAGCCCCCACGACAAACCACCAATCGTCTCAGGACAGATAAAGCAACCTCCCCTTTCGCCTCCACCATCTGTCCCACCGTCTTGCCAATCATCTCCTGCAAGGCATCTTGCGTCTCCCTGCTTTCGAGTGCAGACAAATCCGCAATCACCTTCTCCGACGTGAAGAAGCTCATCAACTCCACCGCGAACTCAATTAGCCACGGGTGATAACGTGCTGACTTCGCCACCGCTTCCGCATGGTCATGGACATCGGGCAACTGAACCACCTCCGCCATATCCCGCACCATTTGCTCGGCTGGCTCTGGTTTCAATTTGTTCGGCTCATGATAGTTAATCGGACGGAGTTCGTCCCATTTCACGCGGGTTGTCAACAAGACGGATGTCCCTGCCCCCAGCAGTTCCTCAATGAGTTGACGATAGTTTCCCTGTCGCTCTGCATCATTTTCCTTGATGTCTTCTGCATTATCGAGGACAAACAGCATAGGATGTTTCCGCAGAACGTTGATGATGTCGGCTCGGCTCGTCGTATCCGGCAAACGGAAATGCTCACGCATTAAGCCCATGACTTCATCTGCCCGCGAGAACTCGGTACAGGTATGCCAGACTGCGCCATGTTCGCCCTCATGTGTCCGCACCACCTCCGCTGCCAAGCGACTTTTCCCAATCCCACCAATGCCCCAAATCGCCGTCAATCCCTTCGCCAGTGCATCCTTCACCGCTTGCAAATCGGCATCGCATAACGTCGGTCAATCTGCCCGGTCACCTTCCCTGCTTTAATCATCGGCTGAGCAAGTTGAGGAAATTGTATTTTCGATTGGATGTCCAAGAGGATGCGTGTTTGCACATCCGTCTTTTGATGCAAACTTCTCAGCGATTCAACGATGTCGCCTTGAAGCTGTTCATACAGGCTTCCAAATTGCTCAAGTTGCTCAATCAACTGGTCTCGCAGGTCATTATCCGAATGCTTCAGGATGTAACGGATATGGCGTTGCTCACGCATCAACCGCCCAATGGCAATTTGAAACTCGCTTGATGTCATCGCGTCGTTGATACGGCTTTCGTTGAGGAGCTTTTCCATCTCCGTGACAATCGCTTGGGTATCCCCATCGCCATCTGCCATACGCCCAATGGCATGTTCAAATAAGCTGGCACTCGTCAGGTTAATCGCGCCCAATATTTCCGGTGACAACAGCGTACTATCCCCACCAGAAGCTACTGCAATCGCACCCAAAATCGAGGTCGTGACTAAGGGCAATCCGTTGCGCTTGGCAAATTCTGCCAGCTGTTGTAATCGGCTCTGTGCTTCGTTATTGGGTTCGTCTTGTGTCATCCATGCGTCCCCGACCTAATAACTCCCTAACGAGTATAGCATTATTCCACCTTATTATTCGTCTGTCGCTTGGAACGTCGTCTTGCATTGTCAGCATCTCGCTTACACTGTGCGTTGCAGTATTTCGCGGTGTTGCGCTGTGGAGAGAACTCCATTTCACAAATCACACAGGTTTTAGTCCGTCTTTTTGGGGCTGTATTCGCCTTCTGCTCAGCATATCTCAGTCTCTGTTGGGCATTGGTCGCCACTTTTCGGCAGGCATCTCCACAATATTTGGCATGCCCTACCCTGCTAACAAAGCCCTCTCCACAGACAGTACAGTCTTGGTTGTGTCGGGGTTCGATGCGTCGCCGTTGGGTGCGGACAAGGAAGTTTTGCCTATATTTACGACAACGCTCACTGCATGTCAGCTGAGTGCCACGATTCGCCCAAAAGGTCCATCCACAGACCCTGCACCGCTTCCACGGGGTCTCTGCTAGCCTTCCAGTCCGCCACAGGTAGGCTTTTTGTCGGCAACTGTGCTGGCAATATTTTTGGTTGCCATGCCAAACGTGAGAGGTGCGCTCGCAATTTCGGCAAACTCGCATTCTTGGTTTTGGCTTAACGCTTAGTTCGTATAATGCGTCGGTTAGTTTGACGAAAGTTTTGACAAGAGTCATCAAATCTGCTTCTTTTAGATCATTTGTTGCTGGGATATGCGTCATATTTTCTCGCTTCGTTGCTGACGTTGGATTGTTAGCACCGCCATTTTAGGTTATCATTATTGGTTGTTTGTTTTTAGTTTCGTTCATTTTTGTCTCTCTATAAATTGACTATGAGAAGTGCGATGGACAGTTCGTTAAATGCTATTCCATCAATCAAACACATCTCGAAAATTTTTATGGAATTTCTAGGCTTGCGCCTAGTGGGTCAAATAAATGTCGTGTAGTCATTTTCTTAGTATTAAACACCTATGACTTTTTGATTTGTTGATGGTGTAGAATTCTCACCTCTCCATCAGGCGTAGACACTCCGACTCTCGTAGGGAGCGAGATTATTATCCTTATCCCCATTGGGCGTACAGCTGTACGCCCCTACATTTTGTTGCTTATTTTGTAATTGTTTTGCAGACAGGTCATGACCTGTCCCTACAGTGACATGATTATTTTGAGTGATGTTACTGAGTTGTTGGATGGCAATGAAGGTGTGTTCTTCGCGGTAGCGCATGCGTTCATGAAGGCGGGTTTCTGCCCAGCCGGTAACACTCGCTTCAAAGATGCCGTGTGCGCCGAATTTGAAGCGTTTCTCGCCTTTCCATAGGTATCGCACACCACCATAGGTTTTGAGATAACCTCGTAGCTTCCTCGCGCTGTCAAAGTACAATTTGCCGGTCTGGTGTTCGGGCTTGCGCCTAGATGTAGCAGGGTGTCCATAAGGACGGTGCGTCCCGCCGAAGGGTGTTGCGTCCGAATCCATCAGGGCTTGGTTGACAGCCTCTCGAACCTTGAAGGCTTGTCCCATGCGATGGTGTTGTTTAATGCCTGTGGTGAGGTAGGTGTTCGGTATACGCCAGATGGCGCGGGTTTCTCCTTTCTTGTTGATATAACTTTGGGTGTGGTCTGGAAATGCGGTGTACAGCCGTTCATCGTCCAAGACGGCTTGAGCGTAGTTGGCACGTGGTTGTACGGTAGGTTGTTGTGCCTCCCAGTTGCGGAGGGTCTGAGCCGTGCGCCCAAAGAGCATGGAGAGTGTCTCACGGGCAATGGTGGGATTGTCGCGGTAGGTGTGCCAACCGACGTAGAGTGTGGCTTCCCAATGGGCGAGCGTGCCGACAGGTGTGAGATAGACATCCTGATTGCCGGGATGGTTGGTCGCTATCGCCGAGGGATGAGATTGCAAGGTCTCTTCAGTCATCCACTTGGCGAGATAGCCAGGTTTGCGGGTGTAGATGTGGGTGCGGGAGATATTCCAGAAACGCCCCTCACCTTGTCTTAGAAGGCGATTGAAGTGGTCTGCTGTGTAATGGATGCCGATGGTGCTTAATTGGTCTCTGAGGGCTTGTCGTGAACATTTACCGCTACTGGTGACGTTGCCCTCTTCGTCAGTGGATTTGCTAATGTCGCGGGCAATCGCCCAGAGGCGGAAAAGCCCCGCCACTTTGAGAACGATGCTGAGCCGTCCGAGTTCGGGAGCGATGCGAATGGTGTAGCCCCGCCAGTCGATCGTGATTTGTGGGATGATGGCTTTGGGTGTCAACTGTGCGAGTGCGGATTGTTTCTCTGTGGATTTGGGCGTGCCTTGTTCGATAAGCCGATGTACCCATGCTTGAATCTCCGCATTGCCATGCGCCGTGGCGAGGTTGGCGACGAGTGTTGCCCGCAATTTGGGACGGGCTTTTAGGTCGTGCCAGAGATTTTTGATGGTTGCCCGCACATCGGTTGAAACAGACACAGACATTAACTTTCTGTAAAGGCTCAAAAATCACTTGCGGTCTGCGCCTGTTGTGTGTTACTATATAGGTGCAGACGGACACAGATACATTCCACTTGCCCAGTAGATGTAAATGTGAACTCGAAAGCCCCCCTGAGAGCCATCAGGGGTTTCACAATCTGATAAATGTACATTTTGTGTACTCTTGATAAGCTCACTTCTTGGGGAAGTGAGTTTTATCTTTTTATTGGGAAAGTACACGTCCGACTAGATTAACTCAAAGTTTGGATTTGCGCTAGTAATTCGTTGGAATTGGGTTTTCTCCTTCCTCTCTGCCCTGTAATGTCTTACGTCAATAATTTGCCTTGCCGTCAACTGTCCGCAGAGATGCTGAAGCATGTCCCTACAGATCGTTGATTCTGTTGAGATGTTGACTTTGCAAGTCAAGTAGACCAAATGTTCTAATCATTTGTTCTATCATTATACTTACTTTTGGATTTTGTGCGGTTAGAATTTTGAAACATATACACAGCTATTGGTTGTTGGTTTTTAATTATTCGTTTTGTGGTCATTTGGGATTGGGGTGTTTGTCCCCTCCCTCAATCCCTCCCCTATTCTCAGAGAGAGCTTTTGGATCATTTTATTTGGGCTTAGGATTATGTTTGAGGTTGCGTGTTGAGAGTCGATTCACAGATCGCATGTCACTTTTGTCCATATAAACCGTTACAGAGCATGCCCATAGTCGACACACTACAATCGAAGTTTTCTTGTGGATTCGATTGTAGTGCAGGCGTGTATCTGTTTTAGGTGAAGCGGTCTTTCATCCATAAGGGCAACCAATGTCCGTTGATGAAGGGGTCGAGTTGGTTGCTTAGACACTGCCCCTTGTTTATTGCGGTCTTGGGCGGGAAACAAGAGAGTGCCACCAGGAAGGGTAAAATACAAGAATGTATAGTCACAGTTATACGAATCAGAGTGAACTATAATCATAAATTAGTAAGCGTTTTTGGTTCATTATTATGGGAAGATGTAGTCATCTTTCGCCGATAGCGGATACCAAAATTCATCAACGAAAGGTTTGATCCTGAGCAGGATCAAAATTTGTGCCGTCGGGAAGGATAGTGTGTTCATTGAAGATTGCGTTATCGAACTTGACATATTTCAATTCAGCCTGAGTTAAATCTGCAAAACTTAAATTAGCATTCTTCAAATTCGCACCTAACAAGTGCGCTTGCACTAAATTCGTTCCCCACAATTGTGCGTTCTCTAGGTTTGCTGTCGCTAATCTTGCATTTTTTAGATTGGCTTTGGTTAAGTCGGTATTCATCAACTTTGTCCCACCCATCTTGCAGATTCTAAATTAGCCCCAAGCAAATCTGCACTCTCAAACGAAGCATATCTCAAGTCCGCTTTTGCTAAGTTCGCTTGAACTATTTTTGCGTCTTGCAAATTTGCTAGCCATAATTTTTCACCCATTAACACGCCTTTTTCTCCATTTAACCACCCATGTATTTGCAATTGTGTAATCGCATCAAGAGCTTTTTCGTTGGAGCGACTGCCTGCGTCCATGATAAGTTGTTTTTGAAGTAGACGGGTTTCGCGTTGCTGTTGGCGGTGTTCGTTGAGGCGGTCAATGATGACGATGGTGGCGAAAATGCTGAGGACTTCGGTGAAGATGTTGGTGGCATAGCCGTTATCGTGCGCAAAGATGGGGGAGCCGATCCAAATGCCAATGAGGAAGATGAGTAGCCCTGCGCCGAGTTGGTAGAGGCGTTTGTATTCTCTTTGGATGTTGCGGATTTCATCAAGACGATGTGACTTTGTATAAGTGATCATGAGTTGCTCCCTTTGGTGGTGATGGTTTTAGGATATGGGTTGTGTGGGGTGTTGTCATCCCCAAAAATCCCCTCCCTCAATCCCTCCCGCTTTGCAAGGAGGGAGGCTGACTAGATTTTTTTTGGCTTTGATTTATTTTGAGGGTGGAAGGTGGGATGGGGGTTGGTGTGGTAGAATAAGTTGGGTTGATAGCGTGATTTCGCTATCGAATCCGCAGAAGATACGGACGACAAAATAGGTTACTTTGCTCTGGGAAAGGGGCAAACGATTATGATTATTGCAATTACGAATCGCAAAGGTGGCGTGGGGAAATCAACGATTGCGTCGCATCTGGCAGCTGGGCTGGCGATTAAAGGTTATAACGTGGGCTTGGTGGATACGGATAGTCAGGGGAATGCGTCGGATATGCTAGGCTTGGCTCCGAGTGATGGCTTGTACCGATTGCTGGTGGATAAAGCTCCTTTGCATGAGGTGGCGGTGTTGGTCCCCAAAGAGAATTATGGCGACCATACGGTAACGGGAAATCTGGCGTTGATACCGGGGCATCGGAATACGTATAAAATCCCGCATTTGTTGCAATCGGATGAGACGTTTTTGTTTTTGGAACGGCTGGAAGAGTTCCAGCAACGGGCGCAATTGCATTATACGATAGTGGATACGTCGCCGAGTTTGAGCATGTTTGATGGGTCGATATATCTGGCGGCAGATGCGTTTTTGTATGTGACGGAGACGGAATTGCTGTCGATGCGAGGAATCCAAGAGGCGATGAAACAGCTGGAGAATTTCTCGGCACAGCGTCAGCGATTCATGAATAAAACGTCGCGGGTGCTGGGGATTATCCCGAACAAATTCCGTAGCAAGACAATCATTCATCAAGAGAATTTGAAGCTATTGCAAGAGGCATTTGGTCAGGTGGTGTGGAATCCGGTAGCATTGCGGACGATTTGGACGGAATGTAGTAATTATCATCGTCCGGTGTTTATCGAAGCCCCTGAGAGTCCCGCAGCGCGTCAGGCATGGGAAATCGTTAATCGAGTGGAAGCTGAGGTGCTGGCGTGGCAAAGAACCGACGAGAACGCATAAGACAAACCGGATTTACGACTGAATTCGCGGCGGATGCACTGCTTGGGAATGCGCCTCCGCCTGTTGTGATTCAAGAGCAGATGAATATCATCACGCGGGATGCACGGCAACATCTGGAGATTGAGGGCTGTGTGGCGACGAGTGCCGGGCTGGATATTCCAGATGATATTAGTCGTGAGCAGATGGAAAATCTGGCGGATATTTTGTTTTATCTGTCGGGACGTACGCAGTTGTTTATTGGAGATATGCTGGTGGCTTCGGAACGGCTGGGATACGGTGATATCAAGGCGATTGCGGAGCAAATGGACCGCGAAGGCAAGACATTAAGCAACTGGAAAAGCGTGTGTAAGTCGGTCACAACTTCCTTACGTAAGGAAGTTCATGCGGAATTTCCGGAGGTGAAACCGTTGTCGATGGGACATTATAATCTGATTCAGGCGATGGATGAGGGTGGTCAGCGCGATTGGATGCGGGTGGCATTGCGTGAGGGATTAAGCGTGGCTGAGTTGCGGAATGCTATCCAAGATAGTCGTCAAATGGCGGACAAGGAAACCGTGGATTACTTCATCAATTGGCAGAAATCGGGAGTGAAAAAACTACGGTCACAACTGGCGACGATGACGAAACAAGAGCGACGGACGTTGAGAGACATCATCTTGTCGGTGTTTGATGATTATGAGTGATAAGTTTCTTCGCTGAGATTTTTGTCGGTTTGCTCCGCCTCCCCTACTGGTATTGATGCCATTATTACAATTGATATTTCAGTAACATAATGTTAGCATACTTCCGAATCCTTCGTTCTCATTTGGGATAAAAGAGACTGATGGGTGTTGCTCCATGTGAAGCACATTTTATCGTGAGTAAAGAGGGCTGTGGGCAGGGTTCTGTCGCTGGTGAAACCTATGACCGATGCCATGGATTATATTTATCAAAATAACTTATCATTAGTAATATACTCTCATCATGTTTCCAAGCGACACGCATCTTGAGGCTTGGGCGTATTGGCATGAGTCAGCATATGTTTCGATAATCCATTGAGTCGATGATGCTGAAAAACATCGAGGATTTGACCCTGTTGATCTACCGCACGATACAGATACCGTGTTCGTCGCTCATCTTGACAGAGACCTCATCCACGTGTCATTTATCACCGATTGTGGCACGTCGATTAGGGCTGTGACATTATCATCCCCAAATTGGATCATGTCCAACACTTAATCGTATCGTTGGCTCGCAAGTCCACCACTCAACAAATCCTCATGACTAAACTTCATGCCTTTGAGAATACGCGCAGAACCTCTGGAAAGCGTGCAGGCGTATACTCACCAACACTATTAGTGCCTATCATGCCAGCTGCATGCACAAAGCAGATGCTAGTAACCAGTCGACCTACCTTTACTCGTGTGTCATGAAGCCAAGTGACTGTCGCGCTGCTTCCTCATAATCTGATCGTGCCATGCCCCCATTCACCTGCTCATCTCTACTGGCTACCATCAAAATCGCTTGAAGTAAGTCGGTGACTTGCCCCTGTTCTTAAAAAAGGCGGCTAATGCCACCCAAGGCGACCAGAGTTCGATCGAACGGTTGTGGACGGAACGTAACTAGGGACGCTCAAAATAGTTGCGATAAAACGTCTGAAATTGGGTCAGGCTCAAGACATACAAGTGGTGGCGGGCAGTACTTCTCACCCAAATGCCACATCACCGACGGAGATCTGAGATAGATTGACGAGACTATCCGCGTTTGGGCTTGAATGCGCCTTCGATCATATCGGCTTCAAAGAAGTCGCTAACTGTACCCTCAGTTGCATAGAGATATAGTGCTGCCTGATAGATGCCACTCAATACTGAACTAAGCAAACCAAGGATCGATAATGCCAACACTATTAAGGCAATGCCAAGGAAGATGACTATTTCTGAACCCATAGAAAACGCCAGCGCAAAAATGGGGAAGCCAAGCAAAATCACGCCAAACATCATCAGACCAAATACCATCCCAATACCGAATTCCCCAACGAGTTGCTCGCCCCAGGTTTCCTTGAGCAGGCTACCACTACGCTTGATGGCATCGATCGGACCGACATCCTCGACGACCAGCACAGGAACGACCATATATGTGATAATACTCCAAGCAAAGCCGAGGATCCCAGCGATAATTTGTGAGATAATGTTGTCGTTGTTCTGGATTGCCCGCAGGATCATGCCGACCGTTGCGGCAATCACGGCGTAGCCCAAGATATGCCCAATACGTGATTGGGCAATACGGAAGCCATCACGCACGGTAGGGTCGCCACCTTGCAGACGGATCATGGCTGCACCGACCAACGCTGTATTGGAAAAGGTGATGATGGTGTAATTGACCAGATAAAACAGAAAGGCTACGACTAAGCCTATGATCTCCGCGCCGGTGGATGCTACATCCGACCCGACGCTATCGGCAACCGCTTGGAGGACACCTGACCCGATCATCGGAATGGCGAAACTAATCAGCACAACAATCAGCGCAAACGTCGAAACAATCGGGAAGACGACCAATTCCTTGTCTGCCCGTAGTACTGCCCAGCTTGCTTTGATCAATCGCCAGCTATTTGATATTTTGCCGAACATATACATTTACTTTCAACTAGTTTATTCGATATCTCAGACATGAAGGATCATCTATTGTCAGCCTGTATGTCGTCTGAGGTTTTTGGATACAAGTGGTCAAGACATAAAGGACGTATCTCCTAAATTTTACACCGAAATAGTGGTCCCTGTTTGACATTCAGATTTGTAGTCGAAAACTGATGTTGCCACTAAACATATTTTACTTGAAATACTGACAATAGTGAGTAGAAAGCTTTTACTTCATACTCATTCTAGAGGAAAAATGGGATGCATTCGTCAGTGACATCACTTCGCCCCTATTCGGCGGGATGGGATTTTAGATATCCAGTCACATTACCTACCTCAGAATCGAGCCGTGCCAAAATCCTAAATCATGCCCGTCGCCCTCAAACTGGTAAATTGGGTTGAGGAAGACCATCTTCATCAGGATGAATTGCCCCTCTTCATTCATCAGAAAAACATCTTCAAAACCGCATTCCCCATACGAGTAGTTGTCGCGTTCATTGAAGATAATCCACCAATCGGCTTGGGCGTCCTGTGATGAGACCAAACTCAACAGCACAACGATTGAACACCGATTAGAAGTTATCGACAGCGTTACGTGGTAGCTCTATCATCCGTTAAGTTTATGACATATACACACAAAAGGATGAGAATTGTGTAACTTAGACATCCCAACATAACCAGTAATACGAAGGATAAGTTCACGAATTTGTATAGTAGTAATTTACAGATTAGACATAGCCCGCCTATAAAGGTGATGAATCTGATGACTGGCATGGCGTATCTTGCCAGTGGCAATTCATTGTCCAAAATCGCAGTTGACATGCTTAACATCATACTCAGCAAACAATCCAATAAGGAGATACTCCCTATGGCAGTGATAAGCAATGGAACGTGTAGCGGATGCTTCAACAGGTGATGAATGGTCTCTGTATTCAACAATTGGAAGACAAAAACGCCGCTGAGAATATGGAAGAGTAAAAGACTGGCAATGGTAAACTTGGTATTGTTCAATATATTGAGGAATTTGCTCCACAGAATGTCGCCAAGGCGAAGATTCGATAGCAAGAGTAAATCCCACGTACGGTGCGCCTGTTCATCAGTAATGCTCATGCTTGCCTGTAGATTGAGATATAATGTCACAATAACATGAGACACGATTCCAAGTACGACCAGAAAGAACAAAATTAAGGGATTGCGCCAGAACTGGACATGAAATGGCACATTACTATCCAGTCGCATTGTGACAATAAGGAGCATCAGCACGAGTAGTCCCACACTCAATATTCCAAATCGTGAAAGTCGTGGTTGTTTTGGGGAGGATAGTCTAGCTTGCTGTCGCTGGGAACGACTACGTAATGGGTTCTGAAATAGATTGTTTTTTAGCATGATTGCCCGCCGTCTAACATGCCATCAGACTGGTAGCGAAGGATCGGTCATTATTGGTTTGCAAGACAAACTCTGACCGATGACAGTGGCGATAGGTAGTTTGATTCACTGATAATTGGGAACTCAATATCGTTACCAGGATCATGACAAGGAAGAAACCAATTGAAAATCCTGCCATAAGTCCAAAGATAATTGAACGATTCATCAGGATACTCCTTAAGATTGCTCATCAGTTTCGCAGAAGGGCTGTATTTGGAACTCGATACGTTCTTCACAGGTGAAGGGGCGGATATATCGATTCTGGTCGATCCAATCCAATAACGTGTCATTGGTAATCCAAGTTCGGACAGTTCCATCTAGCGATGATGATACCGGAGTCCCATCGGGCAGATAGTTAACCCTCCAAACCGGGCGAGGATGAGCACCAAGCACTTGCAAATGACCGGTTTCAACATCAAGGCGTGTAACGGTTCCATTTGCCCATCCCGTAAGCAGACCCTGTCCGTCCGGCGAAAATGCGGTTCCAAATGACAGTGAAAAACCTGTTATTGAGGTTACGCGGTGGAGTTCGTGTCCAGTAGTCGTATCAAATACATGGATACCGCCAGGTTGCACACCATAAGAAACAGCAACCATGTCCGCATTCGGAT
>JANQRM010000603.1 GCA_028284565.1 Anaerolineae bacterium
GAAGGCGGAATCCACCAACACTTGTGCCGACTTCACCTTCAAAGCGGGTGGCGATGATGTAGTAGAGACCATCGGCTGGGATGCGATAGCTTTCTATCCGTGCGTTTTGTCCGGTTCCGCTGTCGTCATCTTCAATGAGGGAGATTAACCCGGCGTTGGCTAAAATGAGGTAGGAATCCAAGCGTCCCCGCCCGTTGCGATCCATTTTTATCGTGATGAGGTCGTCTTTGAGGGCATTGAAGGTATAGAACCGTTCATAATTGGATGCGCTAATCTCGCCTTCGACGACTTGATTCATCTGCATCGGGAAGGGGGCGAGGGTGGAGTTACCCAAGCCACTGTTAGTCGATTCGGAGATAGTGAGGACAAATGAACCTGCACTATCTCCTGCCACTTCGCCATAGCGTGATGCGACGATGATATAGACCCCATCTTCCTCGATAAGCAGATTTTCGATACGGGCATTCTTGGATTCAGCTCCGGGGATGTCGTCGTTGTCGGCGATGATAAAGCGTTGGCTATCCAACACTTGGAGATAGGGGTCAAGCGTGCCGGAATTGCGAAGCATGTCGATATTGATAATCTCGCCTGCTGTGGCGCGGAAGGTATAGTAGACTTGAGGCTGGGTATTGGTGATGGTGTCGATGACTGAATCCCCGTAACGGAGCGCGCTCCCCTGTTCACTGATGACACCGGCACGGCTGAGTTCGAGCTCAAAGACTCCCGATGTACTGCCTAAACTATAGCCAAAGCGACCCACCACGATGAGGTAGCGGTCTGTCTCTGCTAGGGTCAGCGTTTGCTCGACATCTTGGCTTGCGAGTGTGTCATCTCGACTCAAGATGAGGTCGCCCTCACTGTTGAAGATGACCAAAACAGGGTCGAGGTTTCCACTGGCTGTTCGTAGCGAAAAGTGAATAACTTCGCCCCGTAAGCCATCGAAGACAAAAAGTTGGCGGGGTGTGGAATCATTTATTTCTCCAGAGGTGACAGACCCCAAGACTAAACTTGTCTGTGGGATGGGCGTTTCCTCTTGCGCGACCAAGACAGGAATGCATAAGAATAAGCAAAGTAAAAGCCATAACCAGCGTATCATGGCTGATATTGTACTTGAAGATGTCAAGAAGGGGGTGGAATACTTAGCTATTTTTTATGGGCAGGCGGATGGTGAAGGTGGTTCCGTTATTGGCGTAACTCTCTACAGAGATTGTGCCATCATGAAGTTCAACGGCTTGCTTGGCGATGGCGAGACCGAGTCCCGTGCCGGGTAGTGCATCGACATTATTAGCGCGGTGGAAGGGATCAAAGAGACGGGGCAGGTCACTTTTTGGAATGCCAATGCCCGAATCGGATACCGACACTATGACGTGGCTTGCTTCTAACGACAGACGAATACATATAAAGCCCCCATTTGGCGAGTATTTGACCGCATTGGAAAGTAAGTTATTCAAGGCACGACGGAGCATTTTTTTGTCGATTACAAGTTGTAAGCGTGATTCGGTACATTCGAACTCGATTTGATGCGTCTGATAATGGGTTAGCTGGAACGGTTCAATCACGTCGCGGCAATAGGTGATAAAGTCCGTTTGTTCTGGCGTGAAATTCTGTGCGGTACTGTCGTTTTTGCTGAGTGTGATGACATCATCTACCATTTCTGCGAGATGCTGAACTTGGAGATGGATGTTATCTAAGAATTGCTGTTTTTCTTCTGGGGTTGCTTGCTCGTTGTAGTTGTTCAGCATGTCATACGATAGCCGAATGGAGGCAAGGGGGGTCTTGAGTTCATGCGACATCATGGAGAGAAAGCGATTCTTGATGTCGCGCAATTCTCGTTCATTGTCAAGAGCGATGCGGATGCGCTCTTTTTCCATAAGCTCTTGTTCCATCTGACGCAGATGGGTTAAATCCTGAATTACTACGGTGTATATCAATTTACGATTCAGGTTGATTGAATTCATTGCAAGATACATCGGGAAGGTCTCTTGATTGCGTCGTACCCCGATGAGTTCATGCCCCAATTGCCCCTGAAGTAACTTGAACATGCCTTTTGCATTAAAGGGCGAGTTCATGAGATGTCGAACGTTTTGTCCGACGAGTTCGTCATGATGATAACCAAACAATTCGGCGGCGGCAGGGTTGATGGTTTCTATTTGCCCGTTCGCACGTACCGTGAAGATCGCATTGCTGACATTGTCTAAAATGGTTTGTAAACGGCGTTTGCTATCAGAGAGTTGAACTTGAACTTCTTTGAGTTCGGTGACATTTTGATGAGAGACAATGACACGGACATCATTATGCCAATCGAAACGGCTAATCCGCACCACAAACCAGCGTTTACTGGTGGGACTATGGCAGGGGTATTCTAATGAGAACTCATCCCGCTGGCGAGCAATAATCTCTCGAATGGCATGACCGACGAGTTTTGCATCCTCTGATTTGTATTCAGCCGCCTTATCACAAACCGAGAGATAATTAGTGCCAATTCCATAATTTTCTTGTGCGTATAAGTTGGCTTCTGCAAAGCGTTTCCATGCCTTGTTTACGCCGATAATTTCGCCTTGTGCATCGAGAATGGCGACATGAGACGAAAGAGCATCTAATGCAGATTGGATAAAACGTTGCGGTTCATTACTGAATGTGGGGGACGACGCTAACATGATAGAACCTTAATAAAAGATGAGAAAACCATTTTCAGTATAGCATACGCCCGAACATTATCAACGCAAATCAACATTTCTACCGTCATTTTTCCAACAAGCTCATACAAACAGTTTGGTTTTTTTACTCCAAAGTTAGACATTCTATGTTATCCTATAAAGGACTTTGTTAGATAACTTAGAGGTTGGAGTGTTGAAGTGAATCGTTCCGATTCTGAAAATCCTTTCAAACGCCCTCGTAAACTACCCGGACCACCCCAACCCAAGCCCTTCCACATCACAGAACCCAAGGAAGAACGAGGTTTGTGGACCTTTTGGCTCACAGCTGATGATGACATCCTCCGCTTTGTGCAACATCTTCCCTGTATTTTACAACCCCAATACAATTCACCTTTCCAACGGCGGATGAAAGGTCGTGTTCAGTTTTGCATCAACCCCCGCTATGAACCGGAAGACGCATGGTTGTGGGTGGTTGATTTGCTTGAAACTGAAACCGAATTTGTTGAACTCAACCAAACGTGGGAAGATGCGTTGGAAGATGCCAACAAAACCGAACCCGGTGATAAATAAATCGTCCTATTGAGATACTTTGGATTGCATTCCATACGTCAGTTTATTGGCTAAGATTTGCTCTAAGCGAAACATATCGGTTCGTGATGTCATATCGAGACTCATTGGTGTGACGGAGACCACCTTATCGTGCATTACTGCATAAATATCTGAATCCGGTTCTGCATCGGCAGGATTGGCATGATAGTGATAGCCCATTTTCCCAACATCCCCTAAAGCGACACGTTCTGGACGGGTGGGCCAATAGACCCGACGACGTGAAACTCGTGTGATACGCCAATGTGTGTTGGTGGTGGCTTGCCAAGGGACATCAATTTTGAGCATATCAACATCATCGGGCAACATCTCATGATCGATGAGCCATTGTCCGAAACGACGGGTGAAATCTGCCGCCGCGCTGAAATCGACCCCATTGGAATAGGTGAGATGTAAATCTTTGGGCGTTTGTTGGCTGACTGCGATGGATGGGATACCG
>JANQRM010000449.1 GCA_028284565.1 Anaerolineae bacterium
TGAATCTCAGTGAAGTGGAACAGAAAGTACGACCACCAATAGCGTGCGCCCAGCCAGTCTTCGGTGCGGAGTTTGGCGAGGTGACGACGAAAAGCGGGGGCATTGCGTTTTTCATCGAGATAGGTTTTTTGCCCGCCTTTTTGCCGTGAGGTGTAGGGAGAGGATGTTGCCTCATTTGGCTTGGTGGTCTGGGATTGGAAGGCGCGTCCGGCGGTTATGTCGCTCATGAGGTCTCGGAACATCGCATCGTAGCGCGATAAGTCGGTGAAATTGAGGTAATTGAGATGTTCTAAGGTCAGTGGGATTTCTGCATCTTCTTGTAACAGAAGTGGAATCACGCGCTTGCCTTTGCGGAGGGAACGTAACTGCTCTGCCCGACACCATTGTGATTCATAGGAGGCTTGCGTCATCAATGCGAGAGTGACATGGCAATGTTCGATTGCCTCCTCGATTTTGAGTGACCAGCTTGCGCCACCGGGAATCTCATCCAAATCGAGCCAGACTTTGCATCCGACTGCCAGCAAATCATCGCGCAAGCGAATGGCAAGGTCACGTCCGTCTGCCCGACCATAGGAGATAAAGATGTTGATGGAGTCCGCCATTTAGTTTAATTACCTTGTGAGTGGATGTGTTTGGCATACTTACTCTACCATAGCATTATTTTGCTGATTAAGACATCAGATTTCAGACGGTCAGCTTTTCTGACAGGTCACGACCTGTCTCTACAAGAGTCCCTCTATTGACCCACTCTTTTCAACTTGGTGTTCTTCGCGTCTTGGCGGTTAATATCTTTGGCTAACTCTCGCCAGATGGATTCATCCCAATAGCGTCGTGCCGCGCCGGAGGGTGAGGGTAAGACATACAGTCGGGTCTGTCCGATTGTTTCCGCTTGCCAACCGTATTTCACTTTGCTATTCAGCACCGCTTGTCCAGCACGCTTGCTCGTGAATGCCAAGACTTGTGGATGATATTGCTCAATTTTACGGATGAGTCCTTTGGCATCGAAATCACTTGTTTGGAGTTCGTTGTCATTGCCAGAGACGGTCTTTGCCACATCCGTTAGCCCGAATTTGTAGTTTAATACTTCACGAAAATCGGTGGGTTGCAGGGGGTGAGGTATCAACCCGATGCGATAGAGTGTCCCCCAGAAGGCATTGCTCTGTCCGGCATAATACGCCCGCTTCTCTGCAGATGTTGCGCTGGCGGCTGTGCCACAAAAGACGACTCGCAATCCCTTTGCTAAGACATCAGGCAAGATGTGAGTCATACGGGTTGGGCTGTCCCGACGATGGGTTCGGCTTTGCGGTCGAGGGGTGAGATGAAATGCAAGCCGACGACTGTATCGCCCTCCACCGTTTGCAGATGAATCGGACGGACATAATCAACCGTGGTCATCACGGCGATGAGATACGATGCGAAATGCTCTAAGCCACTGGGAAAGTTCTGTGGCAGTGCATAGCCAACCCGACAGACATATTGCCATAAATCACGGAAAGCGGATTCGGGAATGAATAGAGGCTTGGGTTCGCTATCCAAGCGCAAAATTAGGTTGCGACGGCGTTCATCCCGCTTCATGGTTGATCTCATCAGACGGAAGCCTTCCGCATGGTCATCCAGTGTTTGATAGCGTGGCACGTTCTCGGTGGCTCGTTGTAAATCTCGCCAGAACTGATTGAAGTCGATGGTCTTGGGTTGTCCGTTTAGCCATGAGCGTATCGCCCGCACATTGCGACGTTCTGGCACGAAGAGGTCGTCATCCTCAAGGATATGGACATAGACGGTAATCGGGAGAGGATGGAGATAGCCTTCCATGATGGGGCGCACATCGGATTCCCAATCTAAGCCTCCCTGCCCTGTGCCGAGTGTGGGAAATGAAATCGACGGAATGGTCATGGATGCTTGAGAGGCGACGAATTTCTGTAAGCCAGCTTCGATATATTCGGGTTTCGATTCGGCGCGCCAGTGTTTCTTCGTCGGTAGATTGAGTACCCACTTGTGCGGGGTTTTGTGCAGATAGAGATTGCCGATGTCGAAGGTGTCTGCCTGGCAATGGGCTTGGTATTGCTCGAACATATCTGGATAGAAGCGTTTAAAATCATGCGCTAGCCCTTTGCCCATGACTCCCACTGTGTTGACGGGATTGACCAGCACCTTCGCCGGACTATAAAACAAGTCGCCGATGACATACAAAATCATGCGTGTTTCCTTCACGTGGATGTGTTCCAACTATTATGCCACAGAAGCGGGAAGTAATGAGTAATGAGGTGTTGAAGGTTTGAATATGGTTTGCTTTTTATATGTTGAAATGTTTCCCGTCGCGCGGAGCATATATGTTTTCGACGGTTGGCAGGGGCGTTCCCGTTGTGGCGACGGATAAGGTTAGATTTGGGTTAATTTAGCGTTTCAGCTATCAGCATTTTAGCTCGTCAACTTATCCGTATTTGGCAAGTTAATGATTTGAGTTGTTAAGGTGCGATAGGCGCAATACGAGAACTTATCGTATCATGAAAGAGAGTGTTGCGCGGTTATAGTTTACAAACATTTGTTCTAATTGTAGAATGATATATTGAAGCCTGTAATTTCGGAGATTCTTTAATGATTGAACTGAATCCAAAAGTAGATGATTATCTGGCAAGAGGTTGTGGGCGTTGCCCCTTGTTCGATACGACTGATTGCAAAGTGCATAATTGGAATGCAGAGTTGGTCGAATTGCGACGGATTGTGCTAGAGAGTGGGCTTAAGGAAGAGGTGAAGTGGAGTATTCCCTGCTACACCTATGAGGGCGGTAATGTCGTTATCGTCACCGCATGGAAAAAATACTGTGCGCTCGATTTCTTCAAGGGCGTATTGCTCAAAGACCCGCATAACATCCTCGTGCAACAAACGAAAAATATACAGGCGGCGCGCCTTATCCCCTTCACGGATGTAGACAGGATTCTTGAGAAGGAAACCATCCTCAAAGCCTACATTCAGGAAGCGATTGAAGTAGAAAAAGCGGGTTTGAAAGTACAATATAAGGAGACATCTGATTTTGACATGCCGGACGAATTGCAAGACAAGTTCGACGACGACCCAGCATTCAAACGGGCGTTCGAGGCATTAACTCCGGGACGGCAACGGGGCTATCTACTCCATTTCTCAGGTGCAAAACAATCCACAACACGCATCTCACGGATTGAAAAGTGCGTTCCCAAGATTTTTGAAGGTAAAGGCTTTCATGACCAATAGATTCAACTGCATCTAGTTGTATAGATGGTGTCATGGTCTGGCATCCCAAACTCAGAGTCATGCTATAGTAGAGTCATCTGTTGGACAGAAGGGGTTTCATACTATGTCGCGTGACCATGCGGACAAACAATCCAATTCCCCACAACAAAGCCAAAAGGCAATGCCCCAAGCTGAGCAAGTGATGGGTTATCCAGAGCAGATATTGTATCTCCAAAGCGTGATTGGTAATCAGGCGGTACAACGGCTGATTCAGCGGGATGAGCAAGCAACCGACTCACGGGCGCGGACGATGTTCCAAGAAGGACAAACCCTGTTCAACAATGGAGATTATGCAGGGGCGTTCCAGATTT
>JANQRM010000634.1 GCA_028284565.1 Anaerolineae bacterium
CGGTTGCCAAGTGAAGAAGGCTTGGCATTGGCGATACAGTTTGCCAATTTGATGCGCCTCGCCCATGCCGAAGGCATCGTCTATCTTGACCATAAGCTGGAGCATGTCTATTGGGATGGCATCAACCTGCGCGTGATTGATTTCAATAGCTCAACCCAACTCACAGAGAACGCCCATCGAGAGCAAGAGTTCGTCAAGGATGTGCATAACCTATGTGTCGGCGTTCTATATCCTATCTTCACGGGCATGTCCCCCCGCAAAACCTCGCTACGCCCCCAACCCAGTAGTAAAGCTGAAGTCGAGCAACGCTATGCCGATATTGTCGAACTCGATTTCAATATGGAGCCAAGTTTGAGTTATGCGCTACAGGAGTTGTTACAACAAGGCGCGGCGATGCAGATCGAGAGTATCGAACACTTTATGGCGGGCTTACAACGGGTTGCATCATTGCATGGCTGGGATTTCCCTGATTATTACACCAGCCCCACAAGCCGAGATGCCCGTGACCAGATGCGCGCCGGCTTGAAACGGGTGCGTGAGGGACAATTGCTCATGCGGGATGCGCGCGACTTGTTCCGCGATGCCGTGATATTGGATGGCATCACCGAAGACCTCGAAGACGAACTCCGACGAATGGTCAAGCTTATCAATGACATGCTCAACCATCGGGTAATTCCTTAATAGAAATCAGACATCAGATATAGCCAAGTTATTCTTTGTGTAAGGGCGACCAGCTGTACGTCCCTACGCAAGTTCGCCTAAATTTCAAGGTTATAAAATGCTAACGTTCCAAAAGTCAGAATTTGGTATAATGAAGCTAACGAAATTGTTATATCAGTGTTGGGGTCGTGGTGGCAACACAATCCAAAGAAACACAACGAGCAAAATATACCCGCTTGATGCGTGAAGGTGACATCGCCAAAAATCAAGGTGATTTCAAGCGCGCGCACCTCATCTTAAGACGGGCGGCGATGCTCCAACCGGGTGAAGAACAGGTCTGGCTCGCATTGCTGAATGTGGTTGAAACAGACGACGACAAAAAAGCCTGCTTACGGAATATCATCACGATTAACCCCAACAATCTTCAAGCGCGGGAACGCCTGCGAAGTTTCCATGATACAGAGCCAACGACAACTCCCGTGATGGTCTCCCCACATCCAGAAAAGCGACGGACCCCCCAATGGTTGAGGAAAATCTTCTGGGTTGGAGAAGCTGTAGTGATGGGCGCACTATTAGCGATTGCCGTGTCGCTAATCGCCAATGCCTTGTAAGCCCGATGCACCCCCTACCGTCTCTTGCAAATCTGCCGCCAAACGCGATAAATTCACGGACACTGCCTCCACAGCACGCGTATTCGCAATGCTCGTCTGCGTAATCACACCAATACGATCCATCCCTATCGAAATCTCTTCCAAGCCCTGTGCTTGTTGCATGATGATGGCGTAGATGTCACGCACGGCAGTATTAGCTTCAGCGACACTTTCACTCAATTGCACCATCACATCATTCGCCTCTTGGGTGCGGTCTACACCTGCAGTTACACCTTCCATTCCCACTTGGGTTGCGCGTACCGTTTCTTTCATCGCACTTTGAATCTCTGCAAGTATCGCCCGCACCTGTTCAGCCGATTGAGTCGATTGTTGCGCGAGATTCCGCACTTCATCCGCAACCACCGCGAAGCCCCGCCCATGAACACCCGCTCGCGCCGCTTCAATCGATGCATTGAGTGCCAAGAGATTCGATTGCGTGGCAATTTCACTGACCGATGTGATGATATCGTCAATGCGTTGAGTCAACTTCGCGAGTGTGACAATGGTTTCACCGATGGCGGTTACCTGTTGACGCAATTCCTCCATCCCTTGAATAGCTTCTGTGATAGCTTGATGCCCTTGTTCCGAATTTTCAGTCGCCGTCTGTGCTGTTTCTGTGACATTGCGCGCTTCCACACTAATCCGTTGTGATAAATGTAAGAAGTCATCTAAGGTGCTATTCGTCACAGAGATGACTTGTTGCTGTTCTTCAGCACTCGTCGATTGCTGTCGGGTCGATTCGTTGATTGCTTCGGCGGCGCGCACCAGCCCATCCACAGTCACATGCAGCCGCAGGGCAATTTCCTCAAAATTCTCCGCTGTCTTTACTGGCAAAAAAGGTTCTGACGGCGTTTTCGGTGAAGAGTCAAGTTCTTGCGTGAAAACACGCGAATCCTGCGAGATACTCTCCGTCCGTAGCAACCCCATGACTCCACCGACGAACAGCACACCCAATCCCATAATTGCGTTGCTCCACACTGGGTTTGGATTCTGTGAAAAGAGGATGCCGATCACAGCGGAACCAAAAGGTAACATCGCAAATATCAGGCGATTCTGTTCCAATAAATCGAGTTTGACCCACATAATCGCTAGCACGGATACGCCAGCCAAGCCCAACCAAACACCCGCATCCACCGACCATAAAATCGCCAAGCCCAAACTATTAATGATCGTCAATGCACCAAAGATATACATCTGATAATCACTACCGGAGTGGGTTCGGCGACGATGCAATTCCACGGCGAAAACCGTCAGCATGAAGTACGCAAAAATCAAGACAGCCACAGGTGACCGGGTGCTACCCGTTGGGATGACGACATATTCAGCTAAGAAGAGCAAGCCAAACACACCAGAGAGCAATCCGATACGTCCAAGTCGGTTAATCAGCAATTCGCGCAACTGTGCCATAGCCCTGCCCCGATCATGATAGCAATGAGTTCATCTTCCATCATAATCAGAAGCAAGGTTTGGGACAAGCAAGGTTTTATTAATGGAAGGTTTGTGACAACGATTCAACGCAAAGACCGGTAAGGACGCAAAGATGCAAAGTGATGCTTATGGTATATGTGCCTTTGAGCAAATACATTATCATCATACAAAAATGCAGTATTTGTCATCAGGGGAGCAGATTAACACAAAGAGTAACGAGTTATTTCCCTTGGAAGACCCAGACAATTGGGTTTATCGAGTGCAAAGCTATTCGAGTAGTCTTTCACAACTTCAGATCAGTGTTGCCAATCATACTCTAAATAGAAAGTATATTATTACTTTTGTAGGAGTTGAATTTTTTGATGGACCCATCGATTGGTCTGGAAAAGGTTTTTTGATTGGAGACAAGGAGGAGTGCCTTCAAATTCTAAGAAAAATGGAGGCTCATAAAGATACTGAAGCCTCAAGCCTCGACATACACAATTTGTTTGTAGTCGAGCCTGAGTATGGACATCGCATTCGGATTGTAGCGTCGGGGCGACCTAGTCTCACTGAGGGGAAATTATACTAGACCTACATTCGCTAACTTTCTCAAATGTAGGTCGCCATAAGTGACATTTTGATCATTCGCCCAATACAGGTACACCGTTTTGGAAGCCCTGCACCCATCCCACAAAATCAAGCGTTTGGATGCGCCACCACAGGATATCACTATTAACCACGATACGGTCGGTGATGATGAGGGCTTCTCCGCGTGAGAGCGTGGTCACGATGTCTGCATCTGGCACAGGTTCTGCATAGAGAAATACCGAATCCACTGTCACCTGCAACAACGTGCCAATTTCAAGCTCAGGATTAACGACTTCCGTTACAGCAGGAGGCGGTTCAGTCACAAATGATGATTCAAGGGGTTCACCTAAATCGAGTAGCGTGATGTCAGTAGGTACAGTTTCCACCCAATGCACCATCACATTGTCATTGATGAGTGTTGTCACATCGTAGATTGAACCATCCAACTGCACAATATAGTTGTTATCTCCCGTATGAACATACACGGCTTCTCGGTCTGGACTCCATTGGACATTGGTGGGTGCGGTGATGCCAATGGGTTCGCTGAGGACTGCGCCTGTGCCGTCGATGAGTTGGAGTGGGCTGTTTGCACTTATCGGAGAACCAAGCATCAAGAATTGCCCAGTGGTTGGGTGATGAACCGCGTGTTGTACCCAAGCCATACCGATTTCACTCGCTAGAGTCATCAATGGATTAGTCCCATCAGGTGCAATTGAACCAAAAACTGCTTGATTCACCGGATCGTTACCACTGACGATAATGCGTCCGCCGTTGTTCGCCCATGAACCATAGTCATAACGCAAGACCAGAGGACCCCGACGCGATTGGATGGTATCAACATCCCGTACCGCATGAACGACTGTAATCCCACGCCGTTCTTCTTCCAGTAGATTGAGCGAGACCAATAATGAGGCACTATCCGCGCTCCACACCATATCAAGGCTTTCCCAGCGTTCTGCATTCTGGGGTGTCACCAAACCACAGCCGGGCGGACAATCCCGCAAGATATGATAAGAGGGGTCAGTGGGCAGTTCACGCGCGGGTTGCCAGAACCAAATGCCATCATTGCCTTCTGGGGCATCGCTGTTAATGCGAAATGCCAATTGCCAGCCATTCGGCGACCATGCCACCTCATCCACACGGACTTTGTTCTCTTCAAGTGAATTGGTGCTAAAGCCTTCAAAATAGGGCGCAAAGGTATAGACTCCCTCACCCCCGCCAATGGGTGCAAAGAGCAATCCACCAAAGGCACCCACCCGTGCGCGACTGTTGGCATCAATCGGGTTGAAATCGACAGCCCGCGTGCCTTCCGGTAGCGAGACTTGACCTACCTGTACACCACCGTCAGTTATATAGAAGACAATAGCAGAGGCATTTGTTTGTGCTTGTGTGAGGATCGTGATACTCAAGAGCAAAATGAAGAGTACACCTCGTCGTATCGACATGGTTTGTTGCCTTTCCCAACTAAACATAACCTGTCTAAACGATACCGCAGAGTTGACTAGCTGTCTGCACGTTGACCTGACGCACAATCGTCGCTCAACCGACGCAGACAGGATGGTATTGCTTCATTTAGTAACCTCATTTACGATGTATTTATCAACGATGCATAGGAATAAATATAATACGAGTCACGTTAGATACAAATGCGATAATCTCTGCTGTTAATGATGAGCAAAATACCAATTATTTGCATCAGTTAATCGAGTTTCATCATCAAAATAGAATCGAACTTAGAGTTACAGCGGGATCAATGGCAGAGAACAATCGCTATCATAATACCCTTATTGGGGACCTAAAGAAAATGGGGATAGAAAATCCAACAATTTTAGATATCCTTGCGGCACTTGGTTTTGCAAGGCTTGATTTTTCTGTGCTACCAGCCGATAAACAAGAAAGCGATTTTGATACAATACATGAGATTCTACACCCCAACATTCTTAGACGACTTGGTGAAGACTACCGAGATCACCCTCAAGAAGTTAAAAGCAGAATAGAGAGAAAGTTTAGAAATTCATTGTGTGATATCCATGTAGTATGGGCATTTGGAAATGACATTAGAACGAAACCACGCCAGATTAATGACGTAGACATTCTTGTTACTGATGACAAGAATGATATGGTAAAAAAGAAGGCGAAACTAGCAAAAGCCCTTGATTGGAACAAAAATGTCAGAATTTTGAGTTCCAAAAAGGCTGTCGACTTGATATACAAAATTACTAAGCGTGGGGCTTAATTTACGATAAGGTGTATAACAATTGATAATTATCATCTGAAATACACAGTGTCTATGTCTCAACCCCAATTCTATTACACACCCGATAGTGCCATGTGGCAGATTAGCCGCGAGCAGGTCTTGTTGCTGGGTGGCGCACGCACTCTGCTGATGCAAATCGCCCATCCCCTTGTAGCAGAAGCGGTCTATCAACATAGCACTGTCTTCGACCAACCCTTCCAACGACTGTGGCGGACACTAACGCTGACATATAGCATGGTGTTCGGTACACGCGAAGAAGTCGAACAGTCTGCCCAAGAAATTCATCGCGCCCATCGTCCTGCAACTGGAACGCTTACCAATGCCGTGGGAGACTATGCAAAAGGCACAGCGTATAATGCGCGCAATCCCAAGTTAGGGCTATGGGTCTATGCCACGTTGGTCGAAGGCGCACTTACGACGCATCAAGCACTCATCGGGGATATTCCAGCAGATGTCCAGCAAGCCTTCTATGAGGATACACAGATAACCGCAGAGCTATTGGGTGTCACACGCAACTATTTACCGGAAACAATTGAAGGGCTGTTGGATTATATGGATACCGCAATCTACGATGGCACGATTGTCGTTGGCGACTCCGCGCGGGCGATTGCTCCGCATGTCCTCCTACGCACCCGATGGTATTGGAAGCTCATCTCCTATCCCACGTATCGCCTGAACGTCAGCTTATTGCCCGACCCCCTACGACAACAATATGGCTATTCCATCGGTAAATGGGAAAGTAAAATGGTGGACGGTTTCTGTCGGTTGAGCAAAGCCATTGTGCCACGTCTGCCGAGTAAGCTACGCTATTTGCCTGCTTATCGTCGGGCTATGCGCTTAATGAATTCGTGAATCAAAAAAGGGCGTGTGTGCGCCCTTCTAACTTGTCAGGTTGCTTTTTGACTTATATTTCTTCGTCGTCGGGAATCCATTCAATGGCGCGGATTTTATAGCGGACTTCGCCAGCCGGGACTTCAACAGTCACCTTGTCGCCGACTTTGTGTCCTAGTAGCGCTTTACCAACGGGCGATTCCGTGGAGACACCAGAGCGTCCATACGCAATCTCTTCGCTACTCAACAGGTCGAAGTCGAGTTTTTCTTTTTCATCCATGTCATACACAGTCACACGGTTGCCAATCGAGACCACATCGGGGTCACTATCGCTCTCGACGATTTCGGCGCGCGCCAAGACCCGTTGCAAATAGGAAATGCGCTCATCAAGGCGTTCTTTTTCAATCATCGCGTCGAAGAACACAGCTTCTTCACCTTGTTCGTCCTCACGCACATCCGCCAATAACTGAGCAACCTCCTCGCTTTCCTCACTCATGAGGACATTGAGTTCGCGTTGTAATTTGTCATAGCCTGCACGAGTGAGAACATAAGTTTTTTCAGCCATGTTGGTCTTCCTTTCTGGTCATTCAGTAGGATATACGACAAGATAACCCAAAAGTCTCAGGAGTCGTATCCGTTCAGCACATTGTCTCACTATGGAGATAGGAAACGTCCCGCCGAAGCAGACGGGACGCGGATTAAAATGTGTCAACATTGTACGGGATTTTTGCAAAAAAAGCATAAGAAAACCCTTGAGGAAGCCGTAAGGATTGTTAGGAAATTTATATAAAAACGATAATTAACTCACGAAACCGTTTTCTGTTTGCGTAATATCTGTCGTTATATTAAAATCCCTGCCGGATGGGGGTATTGATTTGAGATTGGATTGACTGTTATCTTGCCTCAAAATACGTCCCTTCTACTTCATTTCCAGACTATATAGGAGGAACCTCATGTGGGATGAGTTTAAAGCATTTGTGATGCGTGGCAGTGTTATCGACCTTGCAGTCGGTGTCATCATTGGCACGGCATTTAGTGGCATTGTTAGTTCGCTTGTTGATGATGTCTTGATGCCCATCGTCGGAATCTTTCTCGGTGGTCTCGATTTCTCTGGGATTGTCATCGAAGTGCAGGAAGCAACGATTAATGTTGGCTTGTTTATCAACGCGATTATCAACTTCCTGATTATTGCCGCCGTTATCTTCTTGATTGTGCGGTGGGTCAATAAGCTGACCGCCCAACCTGCAGAAGAAGCCGTCGAAGAACCCACAACCAAAGATTGTCCCTACTGCAAAGAGACGATTGCCATCGAAGCGACCCGTTGCCCCAATTGCACGTCTCAACTCGAAGGTAGCCCCGCTTAGGCTTGGATAGAATTTATTTCTACAACTTAATAGATTTCTGGGAGTTTGGGCGTGCCATTGGGTGCGCTTTCTGTTTTGTCAAGTTGTTAGTTCTTAGTTGTTGGTTATTGGTTCGGCTCAGTTGGCAATCCTCATAATTATGGGACGGTGTGTTTATTGAAGAGCATTCCACAATTGGTCAGCGACATCCTTAAAGAGCGCAAACATGAAGCCTTCTGCGGGGCAGGTGTAAATACCGTCAGCGACATAATCTGTAGCCTCACTCCGATTGACCTGCATACCAAAGCGTCCATAGACGTTGTTGAGAATTTGAATGTGCCATGTGTCGTTTTGATAGGGATAGTCATGTATCTGCGATGATATGCGGATACTTTGGTTTAGCCATTCGGCGTAGGCTTGAGCAAAGGATGGCTTCTCCTGTTGGCTGGTTTTGGTTGGTATCACAGCATACACCCATGCGCGAGTCATATCGCCAAATCCTGCGACAGCAAAGTCAATCTCAACTTGTTTGAGCTGGACTTTGGGATTGATGTGAGTCAATTGTTGGTCGAATGTTTGGACTAATGTATCGACTTGATTGAGCGCGTCGGCTAGTGCAATATGCGCTGGTATCGCTTTCAGCACCGCATCGCGCAGACTTTGCATTTCTGCTCCAGCATCGTTAATACGAGCTAAGCCTGTGTAGTCTTTCGGCTCGAATAGTCCGATCCCAAAGTTATCGGGTAAGTTCCATTTTTCCCGATATTGCTTGACGGGGACGAGCATATGAACTTCGTTGTTGATTATCAATTCCATAAATTGAATATATTAACCCAATAGACTTATCTGACTCCGGGAACGAGAATAGTTAAATCGTCTGAGGAAGGAAGCCTAAAGCTAGCCGTCCAACTAGGAGCAGAAAAAGGAATCTCCTCTTCCGCACGATTGGTTAACTGATAGTACCATTCGACATCATTCAGATGATTGGGTGGATAGCCTTCTGCAATGAACTCGTAGTACGTCATCGCTGGACCAACATATATGGTTTGTCCTTTGGGTGTATCCACAATAAAGAACTGAGTAACTACACGACCTGTTCCAATGTGAAGGACACCAGCAGGGGTCAGACTTGGGTCTTGAGAGTTGGGATTCGTATGAATATCGGCAATGGTGAAGGGATTGTTCTCATTCAAACTAGCAAGATTACGCTCACCATACCAAGGATATAATCCTGCGTACCAACCATCCCATTGTTCTTGTCGCAAACCACAAAGGAAATTCTGATCCTGCAGAACGACAATATCTCGAAGAAAGGCTTCTTCATCATTCGAGAACCGCTCACCATCAACAATTTTGTTCGACATTTGTTGAAGCGTGTTCGCAACTACTTGTAGATGATCAAAGTATTCCAATGCCGTTTGTTGCAGAGCAAATGCGCCATAGTCGCCTAAGGGTAAGGAGTCATAAAACTCGTAACCAGCTGAGGCATATTGTGACAAAGCTTCATAAAATTCTGGATAGGGTTCGATATAACCTGCTGGGTACTCACAAAGAACTTGTCCCGTCAAGGATTGCTTGGTATATAAGAGTGTGTCATGTCGAAGTTGCGCCCATGAAGCAAGCTGGGTGTGAAGCATTTTGTCTGCCCATGCAGAAGTCTGGACGGCTTGAGGTAAGTGATCGGAATGCGGCAGTTCACTCAGCATCCTCAACATATTCATCCAACGAGTATAGAAACTTGCTGACCAATCAACTCCCTGCAATAAGGTACGCTGTGCTTGCAAGTTGCCCTGATAGTCATATTGAATGAGTTCATCCTCAAGATACGTTGCTGTATGATCGTTTCCAAGTGCGTAAAACACATCAAGGCTACTGGGATAGGGGCGTTTGACGATGGTCTCATCGACAACCAGCCTGTCATAAGTCATATTACTCATAACGTAACTATCAATCGCAAAACGTTGTCCGAGTAGCAAAAAGGAAATAGGTCGTGCAAGCGCCTCCGTATTGGATGGCGCAACCTGAATGACTTGACCTGCAATTCGTTGATAACCGTAAACATTTTCATTGAGTAGATTGAGAATTGAATCGTTATCTAATGACAGCGCATCTAGTGGGGTCAATAGTCCCGCATCGCTCATCAAGCGTCCAACATCGAGGATGGTCGTATTATCACTCTCACCGATAAATTCGACTAATACGGAGTCTAAGGTTTGCCAATCGGCTAATGCCCCACTGGTTTCCATTGCTTGATACAACATGATGGTCGCAGCGAGATGATTCGAGTTGGAAATTACTTGTCCGTTAGGCAAATAATCTAAAAGGCGAATATCTACCTGTGAAAGCCACATCATCGCATAATAATATTGGGCTAAGCTCTGAGAACGGAGGTAGTGACCTGAGGGTGCAAATCGTGAGAAGTCTATTTGGCGATTTGGACTATCAAATAAGTCTATTGCCGTTATCGTATCTGCATTTCTCATATACGTGAAATATGTTTGTATGCTCGGATTATTGGGGTCGTAGTTTCCGCTTAATATCTCAATGGGAACACTGAGATATAAATCCAGATCGGCTTGTAACTGTTGAAGTGTGGAATCTGTGAATGATTCGGCGCGCAAGGCATCGCGTGTATTAGTCAGGAGATTTAACAATAATGGAGATAACCACATTTCTTCTGTCCACTGAATGTAAGATAGAGTCAGTAGTAATCAGCACAGGTAAATCTTGCCAATACATCCATGCATAGGCATGAATAAAATCTTCGTAAGCTAACCTATCCGTGACAACAAAGCCATTTTGCTGGAGTAAAGCTAATTCATTGGTATTCAACTGATATGCATTTTCGACCAACTCATAATAGCGAATGTCATCAGGCGGATAAGAAACTTGAGGCAGATAATCCCGTTCCGCCTGCCTCAAAAATTCTTCAAGGGATATGTCTTCTGCAATAGGTGGCGGGTAGGCATCATAGTTTGTATCCTGTGCTTGTGTCAGAAAAATCGCACCAAATAAAATCCCCAGAAGCATCATTCGTTTCAATTTTTTCATTGATACACCTTTGTTCTATTCTCCTTTATATACTCCTGAAGACAGAAAAACGCCTCACTAAGTTGCGGTGATTTTAGTTGGATATTAGCTTGGTTTTTTCAGGATCGACGCTCCATGGCATGTTCTCGTCCTCTTTGTAGACTGCTGTGCGTAATCCCCAGATGAATAAGCCGATGCCAATCAAGGTGGCGATGCCTGCGACTGAAATGAAGCTCGACGCAATCCGCCCAATGACGACTTGCAACGCATCGATCATACTCGTTTGAACCGCGATGTTGGTCTGTGAGAATTCATTTGCCATCCATGTGCCTGCTTCTGGGAACGCTGTCATGCCGAGTCCAAAGAATAAGAGTGGAATGGAAACGAGGAGCAAGGTCAGACTAAGCCAAAGGAGTCGTCCCCGCATGGTTCGCGCGCCGATTAAGGCTGTCAGCACCCACAACCCGGTGGCGAACAATCCAATGTAGATGGCAATCTCACCGCGACGCAACAAGCTAAAAACCATATCAGCACCTTCGGGAAAGGTTTCGGAATAGGCAGTTGCATCTGGCAAGGTATCAAGGAATTGCGGAAGTCGATCACTCAAAACAGCTTCGGCTTGAGATGGAGTCAAGTCGCTCGGACGACAGATGGGTAATGGGGTGGCGTTGGTGGTTTGTGTGTTGGTGCAAACGGGCAAATTGGCGACATAGGTTGTGATAAAGCGCGATTTTTCAGGGTCGTTGCGCAGAGTTTCTTTTAGTGGCACGAGATTCCATGCGATGTCGAAGGTTCTATCGTCACCATCTAAGACTGCGAAGAATTCATCGACGATGGCATTGACCTCTCCACGCAGATAATCCACTGTGACGACTTCGCGTAGTGCTGGCACGAGAGCTTGAACAGGGATGCCGTCCCAAGTTTCGGAATCATTGCGACTGAAAAAGATGGGGCTGTCTTGTGATAATACTAGGTCGTACAAAGCGGGGTCATCGAGGAGTTCAACATAAAATTGACGGTCAAAGAGCCATTGATTGACCGCGCCGAGAATCATCGCCCCATTCATGAGGGGATAGGTGATGGCTAGAAAGATGATGACTGCTAATAATTTCCGAAACATCTTGATTACTCCGAGTTCATGATTGCGTCTCATGCTCCTATACGTGACGAAATAGGAATGTGTTGCAGTTATTGGTTATCCGACGAATGAATGTCATCTCTTGTGTTTGAAATGGGTTTATTGATTGTTGATTTTGGTTTTTACCGCCGACGGTTGCATATATGTTTTTCGGCGGTTGGCAAGGGCGTTCCCGCCATTTCCCGCCAATGCACCTTTTGTCCGTTAGAAAATGGTTTGGCAAGGGTTTTTTCTGGTTCACCTTTTAGCAGGTCAGCAATCCGTTTTGGAATTTTCAGTTGCAGTCTGTTCACTGTGTTGAATACAGCGTATCACAAATCAGAGCAAAAGTGGGATGCAAATGGCTATGCATTTGCATCTGGAGATTTCAGAAGTCAGCCTTCAGACATCAGATTTTACGTTTTCAGCCAAAGAGAACTATTCGCGGGGTTGGAGATAGAAACGGTAGACATCCCACAGATCGCTGAAGGGTGTAACATCAATTTCGACGTAGATGCCCCAAAAAATGCTGGATATCTGCCCTTCATAGCTCCACGGACGGTCTGGCAAAACAGCAGAAAAGGCTTGTTCATAGGTTTCGCCAGCTTCAAGTCTTTCTATTTCATCATGCCTCCATGTTTCTAGGAACTCACCTTTTTTTGGTCCCTTACTGAGTGTCTGCCAACCGACCTTAAACGTAATGGAATTAATGTAATAGATAGGTTCATCCCATAAAATGCTAGCAACACCTGCTATTGAATCAGCAGGATAGTGTACTCGGTTGGAATTTCCCGTTGTGAAGTCGGCTTGGAGAAGTCCAATTTTGTTGTCTTGTTAGAAATCATGTGGACTCACGATCAACGGGTAATGTAAGTTTGTATCGTTCAGATGAAATAAGGTTTTGTCCTTCCAGATCAACTTGCAAAAACCATGTGAGGCTATAGTTTGGTATGTCTAGTGTGTGCATAGCATTTTCGGGTATGAGAAAAACAGCCACTTTTTCTAACATGATACCTGCTTCAAGGGTTTCTTCTGGAAAGATAATCGTGTCAATGATGTGCGTATAAGTATCTCCAGAATATTCTTCTCTTACTTTGTAGCTCATCGTTTCTTGCAAAAGCAGTTGAAATTTGAACTCTTTAAGGTGAAGTCTACTTGCAATACCCTGTCGATAAAGCACTTTAAGTCTATCGCCACGCTGAATTGCGGCGGAAGAAACCAGAAGACGTGGTGGACCAATGCGCTCTTCAATCTGCCCATAACGCTTATACCAAACATTTCGTCCGATTTTCATAATTATGGTGCCGACTGCTACCGAGATGAGAGATATTATTAATAGACCAATTGGAAACACCACTTGTCCAAGAACCAGTACCACGTAGAATTTACTAATTAAATCCACGGAAAATACGAAGAGTGCAATCCAAGTAACAACAATCCCTATTATGCTAAGGATCAATGTGAGGATAGGGATAAAACCACGCTGTTGCTCGAAGAATCGATTACGTTCTGCATCAGTGATTTCACGGGGTTTCTGCGCTTGTTTCGTATCTGTATAGGAGGTATAGCTTATCCTACCACGAAAGGGTCGCAGTTCGACCATTATATATTCGTCAAAATGGTGTGTTGCTTCTGACATGCCAAGTTCCCTGTGCTATTCACGGGGTTGGAGGACGAAGCGTTGGGAGGCGTTGAGGTCTTTGGCGCGGATGATGTCAATTTTGACGATGACTGCCCAGACAATGTTGATGAAATGTCCGTGAAAGCTCCAGGGGTGGTTGGGCAATTTGGCGGAGAATTCTTGATAAAAAGGGATATTCGCTTCAAGAATGGGGACATCTTCACGCACCCATGATTGAATGGCGTGTCGGTCTATGTTGCCTTTGCCTTGAGTCTCCCAGCCGACTTTGACCTCAATTTTGCGGACGTTTTGAATATCGACATCGGGCAGAATCTCGACCACGCCTTCGACAACATCGCCGGGATGATAGACTCTGCCCTCACGCCCTTTGATTTGAATCTGGATGACTCCGGCTTCGCGTTTGGCTTTCATACCGTCGCTCCTTGTACTGGGACTTGTATCTCATAGGCTTCGATGAAGTCAATCCAATTGTGAATATCGAGGTGGACCTTGATGAGCCACGTAATCTTATTGTTGTTCAAATCGAGGTTATGCATGGCATCGCGTGGCATAGTGAATTCGGCGCGTTTTTCGAGCATTAATCCGCCTTCAAAGTATTCGGCTGGGTAATCAACTGAATCAATGACAATATGTTCTTCGTCGGTGCAGGTGTTCGTACCACAGGTGTAGCGCACCCATTCTCGTCGCGCCAGTTGAATTTTGATTCCATTGAATTTGATGGGCTTAGGAATACCTTGCCGAAAAATCACTTGCAGGTCTTCGCCACGTCGGACGACCTTGGCAGAGGCTTGCATATGGGGTGTGCCAAGTCGCATGCGGACAAGATAATGCCAGAGGTTGATATAAATCAGACCGACGATGCCAGCACCACCGAAGGAAAACAGGATAACCACGAAGAACATCACACAACCGACTGACTCTCCGATGCTGTCTTCGAGTGGGATGATGACGGTGGGTATGATGATAAAGAATGAGCCAATGAACCAAGCAACAACCAATCCCCACATCAAGTAGGATACACAGCCTTTGCCTTGTCGATTGAAGAGTTTAACCCGTTCTCCCCAAGTGGTGGTGCGGGGTTTGCTGGGTCCGAGTGACTCCCCTTTGCGAAGGGTGGTATTGTCTGAATTATAAGGGAGTAATTCAATCATCATCTTGTCCTATTATGATGGGCAATCTCAGTCTAGCCGAGATGGATTAGACGCGCTAGTTAATTGAACCACTGGAGGAGCTATTAGAGATAGTCGTTTACTATGGAGAGGAGTTTATCGGCACTGGCGGGTTTCGCCATGTAGCCATCACAGCCAGCTTCAACAAAGCGGGTGCGTTCACTTTCGGCAGTAGCGGCGGTGAAAGCCACAATGGGGATGTCGTTCCCTTTTGGATGGGCTTTGATTCGCTGAGTTGCCTCTAAGCCATCAATATCGGGCAGGTTGATATCCATCAAAATGAGGTCGGGATATTCTGCGAGGGCGACATCGACCCCAGACTGTCCGGTTTCAGCTTGGAGGACTTCGTATCCGCCAACTTTCGTCAAAATACGGACAACAAGGGACATATTCTGTGGATTATCTTCAATATAGAGGATGCGGGTGGGCATGAATTTGCTCTTCTGGGACGTGGTCAATAGTTAACTAATCGGATGATTCGGCGACGCTTCCAGATGGCTGGTCAATGGTTTCATCTTCATCAAAGGTCTGTTCCTCTGATTCTGTTGTGGTCGATTTCCCATTGAGGTGTTCAGTCACGACATCCAATAGACCCTTGCGACTCACAGGTTTGGCGACATAGCCATCACAGCCAGCTTCAAGGCATTTTTCAGCATCGCCATACATGGCATTGGCGGTGAGCGCGATAATCGGGATATGCTTGATGGTCGGTTTGGCTTTGATTTGCCGGGTTGCCTCTAAGCCATCCATGTCGGGCAAGTTGACGTCCATCAAAATGAGGTCGGGGGCTTCTTCTTCTGCTAACCGCATCCCGCTGTTCCCATCCAAAGCTTCAAGGACTTCGTAGCCCTGATGTTTAAGGATTTTACGGACGAGGCGGAGATTTTGTGGATTGTCCTCTACACAAAGGATTCGCTGTACCATATTGTTCCTAGAAGTTATCTATCCCTAACTACCCTATTGTAAACCAGACTGTCGAATTATAACGTAAACGTTGGCTTAAGCGTGGTCTTCATCGCCCGTGCCGACGGGTTCGTTGGTGGTAGTGATGCTTGTCCATTCGGGTTTATCACCACGCAGATGCCCAAAAATGGGTTTCTCGTTTCGTAGAATATCGACAAAGGAACTGATGTCGCGCATGGGCATGAAGATTGAACCTTTTTTGTTCTCTAAATCGACCATTGGCGCGGGGAATGCGCTGTCTTCACTGAGGAAGAAGACATCCATCGTATACTCGTCGCCCATGCATCGCACGATTCCTCGAATTTTGGCAGTCACACCATCAAAAGTGCGTTCCTCAAGTTGTCGCCATATCACCATATACTCTTTGATTTCATAGACGGCAACGGGTTGGTCGGGTTGGGACATGAGGCTTCTCCTGTTGATGGCACATATCTAGCGTTATTGTAAGTGGTAGGTGTCCGACTTGGCAAGTGAAAGTCGTAGATTATGGTGATGCCCAATTCGGGAAGAAGGCGTTATCGTTGATGAGTGTGAGTTCACCTGTCTCTAATGAATAGACCCAGATTTCGGGCAAACCACCCGATTCTGCGTTGCCATTTTCGTCAAGGAGCGGGAAGCGTTGCATTAATAGGTGCGTGCCATTGCTATTCCACTCGAAGAACGAGCTGTTGTAGCGCTCATCGTAGACAAGGGGTTCGAGTTCACCTGTGCGCGAATCCATGAGATAGATTTGATGCCCGCGTGTCCAACGGTCATCGGTGTATTGACGGGCAATGGCGACACGCTGTCCGTCGGGATGCCAGCGCGCATTGGCATCGTCAATTGCGTCATCGGGATTGGTAAATGATGTGAACTCACGGTCTAGTAAATCGGCAATCTGCAGATAGGTAAACATCTGCTCACCGCGTCGGATGATTTCGGGAAAGATGAGTTCTTGTCCATTTGGAGAGAGGGTCCCCATCGCGCCGTGTGAGCTGGGTATAAAACGCAGGAGTGGGTCATCAGCGGTGGCTTCAAAGTCGTAGATGATGATGCCGGGTTGGGTGATGTCTGCACTATAAAAGCCAAGATGTCGTGAATCTGCCGCCCAGCGTGGACTGTGTGCAACGATTTGTGGGTCGGCGACGAGGGGTTCGGTCTGGAAATTAGACGACTTCAAATCAACGAGCCAGATACGGTCTAAGCCGGGTCCGCCTGTGGAGAGGTCGCTATTCCATTGGGCGCGTTGATAGACCAACCAGCTTCCATCGGGACTGAAGGCAGGATTGCGACAACTTGCATCTTGTGTGGGGCATTTGCCGATGTCGAAGACTTGGTCGCGGGTGGTATCCAGCAGGAAGATGTTATTTAAGCCTGTTTCGTCATCGCGTTCCGTATAGGCGAGCCAGCGTCCATCGGTACTATACGCAAAATCGAAGATGCCTCTATCAGAGTAGGTCATCTGAATTTGATTTGCCGGATTGTCAATTTCTGCCACCCAGACGTTTTGGACATCACCATACGCTGGATAGAGAAATGCGACGCGAGGGCTTTGTCGCACAGGGTCTGTGAAGTAGGCAATCCCTGCCACTAGCGCAAGGGCTAGTGTAATGAGGGATGCTACGGTGAGGTCGAGGCGAGAGAGTTTCATTTACAATTCCGAATTTAATTCTTTTGTAGGGACGTACAGCTGTACGCCCTTACTGAACGATATTGTTCTCCATAACATGCTAAGGATAGAGATATGGTGTGCTGGGCTGTTCGACGATTTCGATGTCTTCAGCTTGGATAATGGGAATGAACTCGCTGTCGAATTGTCCAGCTTCAAAGCGTCCGCGTACCTTGACCCATTCGCCATCCGGGAAGGTGCTTCCATCCGCAAAGGTCACAGGCAAGCCAATAGCAAAAGCATCCGCCACACAACAACTCAATGTAAAGCGCGAGACCATGAAGTCATTATCCAAAAAGCCCGGCTCCCGATAAACAAAGCCAATAACTTCGACTTCTTGTCCATTGAAGGAAGCCATGTTGTCACTGCGGTTGAATTCGCGTAGCCAATCTAAAATGTTGCGGTCTAGGGGATTCTGATTAAAGGCAGTGTTGCTGTCGATACCTACAGGCGCGGTGCTGATACTCCCTACAGCTTCTGCGCCGAGTGGTCGAGATGGCACAATAACTGCAAGAATCAAGGGTATCGCCACGATTGCCAAAATGCCCCATGAGATATGCCCGTGGTCATGGTCATGATGCTCGTGGTCGTGTGTGTGGTCATCTTCACTGAAAAGCGACTTGAGGCTGACGAGTCCTAATAAGAGAAAAATGCCTGCGCCCAAATAGGCAAGCCATGCAAAACGAATGTTGATGTAGTTGGTGAGGTTACCACTGAAAATCAGAAAGATGAAATAGACACCCAGACAGAGCAAAATCGCTGTTTTCATCACCTGCTTGCTTCGGTCTTTGTGATGGTGGTGTTCATGCTCGTGGTCATGTTGATGCGAATGGTCAAGCGTGGTCATCTTAGCCTCCAAGAATCATATTGACGATGACACCTGCTAACAAATTGAGTGCGAAAGGTAACACAATCAGATAGGCGACGACTTTCTTCTGGAAGACTCCGGTGAACATAATGGTGCTTTTGATATCAACCATGGGTCCAAAACTGAGGAAGCCCAAAATCGCGCCTGTGGTAAAGGTATTCGTGAATGCTAAGGCTAGGAAGGCATCCACCGTCGAGCAGACACTCAGCACAAAAGCGAGTATCTGTAACACAATCACGGAGACGATGGGTCCTTCACCAATAGAAAGCAAGACATCCTGTGGGACAACGGTCTGTAAGGCGGCGGCGAGAAGGCACCCCATAATTAGGAAGCGTCCCATCTCGAAGAATTCATTCCCTGCGATGTTGAGTGCTTGTGAAAAGCCTTTGCGGAGGTTGCGTCCGCGTTTCCGCGGTTGCTCGTCATTGGGTACACACATGGACTGTGGTAACAAGACTTCTTCTGGTTTTGCCATATACGCAAAGATGAGTCCAATGCCAATGGCGACGAGTGCGGTGATGATAAAACGTCCGATTAATACAGGTCCCCAGCCAAAGGCAATATAGGTACTAACAAAGACAATGGGGTTCATGAAGGGGGCGGCAAGGAGAAAGGTAATCCCCACGGACATAGGCAATCCCTTCGTGAATAAGCGTCGCGCAACAGGCACAACGCCACACTCACAAACAGGGAAGATTACGCCAAGAAATGCGCCACCAATCGTCGCGCCCAATTTGTTCTTGGGAACGAAACGTGCTATATCTTCGTGACTGACAAAGGCTTCAATCAAACCAGAGGTGAGCGTACCTAATAAAAGAAAGGGAACCGCTTCGATAAAGATGCCTAAGAAACGAGTCGTGAAGATGGTGAAGGTGGTAATAAAGTCTGCATCGGTTGCCAGCATGTTTGCCCAGAAGACCGCACCAACAAATAAACCGATAATCAAATAAATCAGATGGCGCATACTTAATTTGGATGACTCGACAAGGGAGGTTTGGGATGCCATAATAACCTAAAGTTTTTTAGCCAGCGCGATTGTAGCACAAGTTGGGCGAGAAGTTATTACACCTTTTGGACGATCCACCTATGAAACTATTTGACATCAGAGTTGGTTCTTATGTAAAAAGTAATTAAAGAACTTATAAAATCATAAAGAGTTAGTAAAATTAAGTCATTCTAACTAAAAATAAACCAAATTAAAACTTAAAACAAATTATTCCTTAATTATTCTCTTAATTTTCTTGAATTTATGTGTTTACAATATAAGATATAAAAAAAGTAAATATCATTTGATTGGGGATAATGGTATTGGTAAGCGATATGTTGCTACGAGTCGGTTATTGTTGTCGGATTATTGGAGACATAGTGCATAATGATTCAGATGGAAGGAAAGCCCCTTCAAAAAACATTTAATCGAGATGATGACCATCCCCTGAGCTTAGAAGAATTTCTTGCACTTTCCACTGAGGATGTTTTCGATCTCATTTATCCTCAACAACTGAGTATTTCCTTGTTAATCAATGGCACGCGCCGTTGGTATCTTGCCGAGCATTATGATGAACCCCCACAGGATTATAGTTATTTCCCAGATTATCTGAATAAAGTATTGATCCAATTAGGTCGTTTACTCAATCTTCTGGCACGGTTGGGCTTCTATCGAGTCTTTATTCCCGTTTATTCATGGCAACAACCCGAACGCAACAGCACTGCCTATAAATTTTTGTTGGAAGGGATTAAAGCTCTTAGCTACCACCCAGCATTGCTTGAAGCCTATGAAGCGCAAGATTATAGTGTGCAATATTATGGCGACATCAATTATTTGCCCTTTGATGTAATTGATATCATCTGTAATGCTATTCAGGAAGAAAAGCAAAATCCGAAACATCGTGTGTATTATGGGATAGATGGAGGCAATCCACACGATTATATTTTGCGATTGTCATTTATGTATGGGATGCAAGGCGGGAGCGCGCCAACATGGCAAGATATTGTGGAATTATACTATGATGACCGCACCATGAAACCGTTGAATATTCTGGTGGCGTTTAATAATGTTTATGCTCGATTGGGGATTCCACCCTTATTGGACGGTCAAGATCGTATCTATACTCGTGCGATTACCCCGTTGGTGATGAATGAACAGGCTGTCCGCGAAATACTGTATGATTATCTTTATGTCAAGCAAGACCCCGGCAGGAGCTACAAAGATATTCATCCTGATGAACTTCATCGGCTCAAGCAATTCTACGCCGCCAACCAAGGCACAACATTGGGACTCATGCAGAAGTATGATGACCTGACCTATCCGAAAAAAGGCTTTGAAGTTCCAGAGGATTAGAGCTTAAACTGCAAGTTGCCCCTCTAGGTGGTTGACCTCTAGGATATAGCGCGCTTCCGTTAGACTTTCAGCAAAATGTAATTGCTCTTGCATTAGATTGCGTCGATTGAGTTGATGCACTGGTGCATTCAAGGCTTGCAGTTTGGGGTCTGCGCCTACGATGACTTTGGGAACATCTTGGAGTTGTAAGCCATAGGGACTTTGTGCTTGCACGCCGAATGCTTGTTGAGGCAACGATGCGGCTTCGCGCATATCCATAATGACACCGACAATAGAGCGTTCCCCAACTTCATATTGGGCTTGTTGACGCGCTTGGGTCAATTCATCCCATGTCCATGTTCCATGATATGCAAAGCGTAAGATGGTTTTCTCAGAATTTTCCCAACTGAATGTCACTGCCATTTTCCCTATCCCTTCAACACAATACTAACAACACATTACATATTATTGAGTTTAATGGTGAAAAGATGGATAAACAATTAAGATTGTGTTGTCTAGACAAAGATAACAATGTTATCACTTATTTTTATTACGATGTTTGTTAATTGTTACAGATTTGACAATTTGAACGGATATGTATGTTCGGTGTTAATACAAGCATCCATTCCGCATTAAAATCCGCTACAATTTGTGACTTGCATTATTCAATCACGATAAGGACCCCTTATGCCCCTGCCTCTGCTCCGATTTGGTGGCGATGACGTTAAGCCAACCCTTCATCTTGCTCCTGCGAATGGATTTCCACCCCAGACATATATCCCGATGTTGCGCCCGTTGATGTCCGCATATCAGGTCGTGTCGTTTCCGCCTCGTGCGATGTGGACGAACGATGCTCCGCCTAGCGTGTACGAAGGTTGGAATTATCTGGCAGATGATTTGTTGCAGGGAATTGCAGAGCAAGGATTCGAGAATATCATTGCAGTGGGACATTCATTTGGAGGTGTCGGGTCGATGTTGGCGGTGATACGAGTGCCTCAGCTTTTTCGGGCGTTGATACTGCTTGACCCGACAATCATGCTCCCGCCAATGCTCGACCTTCTCCGCCATGCGTGGGACAACGATCTTGTTGACCATAACCCGCTGGTACAATCTGCGAAACGTCGCCGTACGCATTTTGAGAGTGCTGATGCCTTCTATGAGCGAATCAAAGACAAGTCTATCTTCCAAGATTGGGATGCGGAAGCTCTGCGACTGTATGCTGAGAGTGGCACAAAACCCGCGGATGATGGCGTGACGCTGACATGGTCTTCGGCATGGGAAGCCTATTACTTCTCCACCGTGCATCACACAATTTGGGACGATTTGCCCAAAGCAAAAGGTCTTGTACCGACGTTAATACTGCGCGGTGGCACAAGTGATACCTTTGTGCCTGAAGCCTATGAACGAGTGCAACCAATATTGCCAGATGCCACCTTTGCAGAAATCGACAGGCATGGGCATCTCTTCCCGCAATCTGCACCGCGACAGACTGCCGAAGTCATTCAAGATTGGTTACTGACAACCCTCTCCTGATTTGTCGCTAGGTGACGGCACGCGGACCAATCACGGGACCCGCGAGTTTGAGACAGGGTTGGTCAAGTGGTGTTGTCCACTGAGTCCATGTGTCTGTTTTATAGAAAAAATTGTAAAGCGAACTGGTATTTTTATAGTTGGTATTCGCCTTCTCTGGATTGAAGTTGCTGATGATTTGCTGTTGCATCTCGGTTGGCATTAGCACGAGTGGGTTGATAATCCACTGTTTCATATAGCGGATTTCAAAATGTAGATGATCCCAGCCCCCGTTTTGTGAACTGTGTTGAATCTCACCAACGACAGTATCGGGCGTGATGGCTTGCCCTGCTGAGAAAGAGCGTAGGTTGATGATATGCTGGTAAATGAAGATGTAGTCGTCTTTCTCGATGAAGATACGATAATTCTTGGCACGCCCGGTATCAGCTTTCAGGAACTTGCCCTCGATGCCTGCATAAACAGGAATGCCAGCGCGCCGACTATTGCCTAAATCTAAGCCCCCGTGTAAGCCTTGCGAATAACGATCATAACCGTAGTTGGGTCCGTGTACATATGCCCACATATTGTTGCCAAAGTATTGAAACCATTGAATATCGTTCAAATCGACTGGTAGGCGTTGTATCAGACTTTGATAATCGGGGAGTTGGGTGACTACTGGACCGTACTCGCCGATTTCCACCAATCCGGGGATTGTGCCGGGTTCAGCGAGGAACACCGTGCCTCCATCGAGACTCTGCCATGCTGACCAGCCCAAGTCATGCTTCACCCAATAATAGCCATCGGCTTCGGTGATGTTGTCCATATCACAGAGTAGGCTGGTTCCACGAGTGACGGTTCGGATGACAAGTCCGCGTGGATTGGTAGAGGGTTCGCCCCGCACTTTGACATCGGCAGAGACTTGGAGAGTCATCTTGCCTTTGTATTTGGTACGGTCAATCGTGACTTTGGTGACTCTTGGGGTTTCGATAATGGGAGTCGTCGAGCCGTTGTCATCATCGAAGAC
>JANQRM010000639.1 GCA_028284565.1 Anaerolineae bacterium
CCATATCACGCCAAACCTAACCATTTATATTTGAATTCGGTTTGCATTCAATTTCAGAAGATAAGTTCAACAACTAAGTGTCGATTTTGGGATTGTTAAGGTGCTGTTTGAGTTTTTAGCTCTAACGTTCTATCTTATCACATGAGTGAGTTGCTGTACAGTAATGTTTGAAAACTATAACGGATGGGTGCGTGTTGCAATTTGATGGGATGGTTCGTAATATCTAATCAACAGCCAATTCAAATTTGAGGACTGTTTATTTATCTAAAGTAATATGGTAGCTCTTTGATTGAGTTTGATATGGAAATTAAATGCTATTTGGCGGGCGAACACACAGGTTCGCCCCTACAAGTCGTGTTTTTTGTGTGATTTCGATTATTTTGTATTTCTTTAAATTGATTCAGGTTAATATGAAAAATTCAACGTATATTTCTTTGGGTGATGCTGTTGCATTGATTAAGGATGGGCATACTCTCGCATTGGGGGGGATGACGGTTTATCGTCGTCCAGTGGGTTTTGTCTATGGTTTGCTTAATCGGGCAGAACGTCCTAAAGATTTAACTTTAGTGTGCTTCACGGCGGGGTATGAGTCCGATTTGTTAATAGGGGCGGGGTGTGTCAATGAGATTCGTTCCGCCTATGTTGGGTTGGAATCGTTTGGTTTTGCCCCGATGTTCACGCAGATGGCGCAATCTGGCGATCTAACTATTCGTGAAGAGACGGAAGCGAGTATTGTGATGGGAATCCGCGCACAAATTGCAGGGGTTGGGTTTATGCCTTCGACAGCGTGGCTTGGAACGGACTTGCCCGGATTGCGTCCTGATGTGAGGACGATTATCGACCCCTATACTGAAGAAGAATTGACGGCTTTCCCTGCTATTCCGGTAGATGTAGCGGTTATTCATGGGGTGGCTGGTGATAAATTTGGCAATGTGATGGTGAACAATAATCTTGGGATTGATTTGGAATTGGTCTATGTGGCTAAGACGGTGATTGCGACAGTGGAAACGATAGACGATAAGCTGTGTCCATCGATTGATGGGACGATTATCCCTTTTCCCGGCGTGGATTATGTGGTGCATCTGCCGGAGGGTGCGAAACCCACGAGTTGTTATCCGCGCTATCCGCTTGATGGAAAACGCTTGATGGCATATGTGGATGCCTGTAATTCGGGTGAATTTGAGGCTTATTTAGAAGCAATCTTGCCAAGTTCCGATTGAAGTCATTGCTATTCTGCGAATTTCACGTTATAATTGAGAGGAAAATAGATACACTGACTAGGGGAGTCCGTGCAAACGGGCTGAGAGGATGTGTGTAACGCCACATCGACCCTCCAACCTGATTCGGGTCATGCCGACGTAGGGAGCGTCATTATATATTGTGCGAGCCATCCCTATGACACCCCGTTAGGGATGGTTTCGTTTTAGATGGACACCTCTAGTCATTTTCTCAGTTTATGGATAGGAGTGTCCGTGTGAAAAGCCGAATTGTCTCCCTCATCATTATTGTCTTCTTGCTCCAAATTATTGCTGTTGCTCAAGATACAACCTTAACGGTTGTGACGCATGATAGCTTCAATGTGTCGCAAGAAGTATTACAAGCCTTTGAAGCAGAGACAGGTATTACAGTAGAGATTTTGCGATTGGGTGACGCAGGGCAGATGGTCAATCAGTCGATATTGAGCCGATCCAATCCGCTTGGGGATGTATTGTATGGTGTGGATAACACCTTCTTGGGACGGGCGTTAGATGCTGAGTTGTTTATCCCCTATGAATCGTCTTTGCTAGACAATGTCTCGGACGAATTTATCCTCGATAGCGAATTCAATGTCACACCGATTAATTATGGGGATGTGTGCTTGAATTATGATAAAGCGTACTTTGAAGAGAACGAACTGGCTATTCCTGAAAGTCTGGCAGATTTAACTGATGAGGCATATCGTAATTTGTTGGTCGTGGAAAATCCAGCAACATCATCGCCCGGCTTGGCATTCTTGTTGGCGACGATTGGCGAGTTTGGGACAGAAGGCGATTATACCTATTTGGATTACTGGTCGGAATTGGTTGATAACGAGATTTTGATTACGTCGGGTTGGTCGGATGCGTACTTTGGGGCATTTACGGCTGGGAGTGAGGATGGAACGTATCCGTTAGTCGTGAGTTATGCGAGTAGCCCGCCCTTTACAGTGAATGATGATGAGACTGAATCGGCAACGGGCAGTGTGGTCGCAGATGGAACATGCTTCCGTCAAATTGAGTTTGCGGGGATTTTATCGGGTACGGAAAAGGTTGAAGAGGCACAGCATTTTATTGACTTTATGCTGAGTGTGCCGTTCCAAGAAGATGTGCCGTTCCAGATGTTTGTGTTTCCGGTAAATGAAGAGGCGGAATTGCCCGAACTGTTTGCGGAATTTGCGGATATTCCTGAGAACCCGGCGGTGTTATCCCCAGAAGAAATTGATGCGGGGCGTGAGCAGTGGATTGAGGCGTGGACGGAGCAAGTGCTACGATAATGCGACTTCGTTGGCGTTGGCGGTATGGGATATTTCTCGTACCGCTATTATTTTTTGCTGTCTTTTTCTTCTATCCTTTATTGTCGATATTTGATGTCAGCTTGCGCCCTGATGGTCAGCTTGATTTGAGTGGGTTTTCTAAGCTGATTACATCGACCTACTATCGAGATACCCTCTTATTTACCGTCTGGCAGGCGTTTTTATCGACTATTTTGACGATTGGGCTGGCGATACCGAGTGCATATGTTTTTACGCGCTATCGCTTTCGGGGGAAATCTTTGTTGATGTCGATTGCGACTGTTCCGTTTGTGTTGCCGACGGTGGTGGTGGCGAGTGCGTTTACGGCTTTGTTGGGGACTCGTGGGCTGGTGAATACTGCCCTTATGTCCTTGTTTTCACTGGATGATGCGCCGATTCAATTGCAGGGGACGCTGACAATTATTTTAATTGTGCATGTATTTTATAACTATGCGATTGCGTTGCGGATGATTGCGGGGTATTGGGCAAATCAGAGTTCTCGGATTGAGGAAGCCGCGCAGATGTTGGGTTGCGATGGCTGGCGACTGTGGTGGGAAATCCGCTTGCCCATGATCCGTCCTGCTATATTTGCCGCGTCAATCTTGGTGTTTATCTTCACGTTTACGAGCTTTGGTATTGTGCTTATCTTGGGTGGGATTCAATTCGCTACGTTGGAAGTGCAGATTTATTATCAAGCTCTCAACGTGTTCAATTTGCCCTTAGCGGCGGCATTGTCATTGGTGCAGATTGTTATCATGTTTGCGATGATGCTGGTCTATACGCGCTTGCAACGGGATATTCCATCCGCGACATTACAAAGCCAGCAGGTGATTGCTATCCCACCGAAAACAGCTAAGGAACGGTTATTGGTCTATAGCAACATTGGTTTGATGGTGATTTTGCTATTTACACCCTTACTTGCGCTTGTTTTGCGTTCGTTTGTTGGTGGTGATGGTGGTGCAACAGTTGAGTTTTATCAGGCTCTGAATGAGAACACGCGACGGTCTATCTTGTTTGTGCCTCCGTTGGTGGCGGTGGGGAATTCGCTGGTTTTTGCGATTTTGACGACGAGTTTGACGTTGGTGCTGGGTGTCATTTCTTCGTATCTGATTGCGATGCCAAGTGCGAGGCTAAGCCGATTGCTCGACCCTATTTTGATGCTTCCATTGGCGACGAGTGCGGTGACATTGGGCTTTGGTTTTATCATCGCGTTGGATGAACCGCCGTTGAATTTGCGGTCTTCATGGGTGTTGTTACCGATTGCTCATTCACTGGTGGCGCTTCCCTTTGTGATTCGCAGTGTGTTGCCTTCGTTGCGGTTGATACCCTCGAATTTGCAAGAAGCTGGGCAGATGTTGCGTGCCTCGCCGATGCAAATATTCCGATTTATCGAATTGCCACTGATTAGTCGGGGGTTGATTGTGGGGGCGACGTTTGCGTTTACGGTGAGTATGGGTGAGTTTGGTGCGTCGTTGTTTGTGGCTCGACCTGATACACCGACGATGCCGATTGTGATATTCCGTCTGTTGGGTCAGCCGGGCAGTACGAATTATGGGCAGGCAATGGCGATGAGTTCGATTTTGATGGTGATTTGCACCATGAGTTTTGTCTTGATTGAGCGCGTACGGACGGCTGGGGTTGGTGAATTTTGATGTTGGAATTGCGTGATGTTTCTCTCAGATTTGATGGTAACGCTGTCCTCAATCGTATTGATTTGACTGTCGAAGAGGGCGAGATTGTTTGCCTGCTGGGACCAAGTGGTTGTGGTAAGACGACATTGTTACGGGTTATCGCTGGGTTGCAAGATGAATTTGATGGTGATGTTTTACTGAATGGACAATCTATCAAGTCTATACCCGCGTCGAAGCGTGATTTTGGCTTAATGTTTCAAGATTTTGCGTTGTTTCCGCATATGAACGTTGCAGAGAATGTCGCGTTTGGCTTGAAGATGCAACATATCTCTAAGCAAGAACGAGAAAAGCATGTCCAACAAAGTCTTTTATTAGTTGGGTTGGATGGTTATCAAGAACGGGATGTGTCGTCGTTATCTGGTGGGGAACGGCAACGAGTTGCATTGGCACGGAGTTTGGCTCCAAATCCACGATTGTTAATGCTCGATGAACCGCTAGGGTCTTTGGATGCGAAGTTGCGGGATGAGTTGGCTATTGAATTGAGATATAAGCTTAAATTATTGGGGATGACCGCTATTTATGTAACGCATGATCAACAAGAAGCTTTTGTGATGGGGAATCGAGTGGCAGTTATGAATGCAGGGCAGATTGATCAGATTGCAACTCCACAGAATCTCTATCATCAACCCAGTACATCATTTGTTGCGCGTTTCTTAGGCTTTGAAAATATATATGATGTTACCGCGTATGAAGATGGAAAGGCTGTGACTCTTGTTGGACGGTTTGAAATCAAAGAAAAGGATGCGGTGTCTTTATTATTTCACCCAGATTACCTTCAGGTAGTGGATTATGAAACGAGATTTATTGGACGAGTGATTTCTGTGGTATATCGAGGAGCTTTCTATTGGTTGCATGTTCTCGTCAATTACGGTGTTCTATCTCTCAAACTTCCGTCAACTTCTTCATATTTTCCTCAGCTAGAAGACAAAATTTATGTTGAAATAAAGCCAGATGGAATTATTGCGTTTACCTCTAAATAAAAACGCCCCCGCAATTGGAGGCGTTAAATTGTTGAGAACTTGTTTTAGATGTCCAGATTGCGGACTTGTTTGGCGTGGGTTTGGATGAAGCGTCGGCGGGGTGGCACACTTGCTCCCATTAGCATGTCGAATACGCGATCAGCTTCGGCGGCATCTTCTATAGTGACTTGTAAGAGGGTGCGAGTTTCTGGGTCCATGGTGGTTTCCCAGAGTTGGTCGGGATTCATCTCACCCAAGCCCTTGTAGCGTTGGAAACTCCATCTATCCGCATTTTTCAAGCCTTTTCTGGCTTTTTGTAGTACTTGTGCATCATCCATCCCAGCTTCTGGATAGACATACTCTTTGCTCTTGCCGTTTTTGAGCATGTAAATCGGTGGTTGGGCGATGTAGAGATGTCCTTCTTGGATAATCTCTGACATATGGCGGAAGAAGAAGGTTAATAGCAGTGTGCGAATGTGACTGCCATCGACATCAGCATCTGTCATGATGATTACGCGGTCATACCGAAGTTTTTCGACATTGAAGTCATCGTGAATGCCTGTGCCGAGTGCGGAGATGAGGGCTTTGATTTCGTTGTTGTCAAGGATTTTATCGAGGCGGGCGCGCTCGGTGTTGAGGATTTTCCCTCGTAAGGGGAGAATCGCTTGGAAGTGACGGTCACGCCCTTGCTTTGCCGAACCGCCCGCACTGTCACCCTCAACGATGTAGATTTCGGCATCTTCGCCGTGATTCGAGCAATCGGCTAGTTTGCCGGGTAGGGTGCTACTTTCGAGCAGGCTAGGACCACTGCGTACCAAATCACGGGCTTTACGGGCGGCTTCGCGGGCGCGCTTGCTGGTCATACATTTGTCGATGATGCGACGCGCTTCACGTGTGTTGAGTTCAAGGAATTCTTGCAAGGCTTCGGATGTGACTTGTGAGACTGCCCCTTGTACCTCTGGATTGAGGAGTTTGACTTTGGTCTGGCTTTCAAATTGCGGGTCAGGGTGTTTGACACTAACAATCGCGGTCAAGCCCTCTAGTGTATCATTCCCAGAGAAATTGCCATCCTTGTCTTTGAGAATGCCTGCTTTACGGGCATAGCGATTAATCACACTGGTGATTGCTGAACGCAAGCCTGTGATATGTGTCCCGCCATCGGGGGTGTTAATCGTGTTGGTGAAGGCGAGTTCAGTCGTCGTTGCGGCATCGGTATACTGGAAGGCGACTTCGACACCGACATTATATATTTCACCTTTTTTATCTTCAAATTCGATTTCACGCTCGGCATATACCGTGTCATGTACTGCTTTACGATTGCGGTTCAAATAGCGTACAAAAGATTTTAGTCCGCCATCAAAGTAATAGGTGACTTCTTTAGGAATTGGCTTGATACGCTCATCGCGTAGTGTAATTGTCACTTTGCGAGTAACAAATGCCATTTCCCTGAAGCGCGTTGAGAGCGTATTATAATTGAACTCATTGAAATCCATTACTTCGAAATCAGGAACAAACGTAATTTCTGTTCCAGTTGGTTCACCTTTTTCAAGTTTACGTACTTTCTCGACATCCGACTGCGGAATCCCTGCGGCGTAATGTTGTTCCCAGACGTGTCCATCTCGGTAGATACGAGCGCGCAAATTGGCAGAGAGTGCATTCACAGCTGAGACACCGACACCGTGCAAACCACCACTGACTTTGTACGCAGAGTTATCGAACTTCCCGCCTGCACCTACTTCGGTCATGACAACTTCGAGAGCAGAGCGTCCAGTTTCTTTATGAGTCGCAACTGGAATTCCTGCCCCATTGTCGCCAATCGTTACGGAGTTATCATCATGGAGTGTGACCATGACATGATCGCAACGACCTGCAAGGGCTTCATCAATTGAGTTATCTACAACCTCGTATATGAGGTGGTGGAGCGCGCGACTGTCTGTCCCGCCAACGTACATCCCCGGACGACGACGAATATGTTCACGTGGGTCCATCTTGACGATGTTGTCTGCATCGTAGTTGTTGTTAAACGTCTCGTCTGGAGTTTTCGTCTTTTTTGCCATATTGCATCCTCTTTGTTAAGTTTTTTTCGATGGAAGATACAGTTTTCTTGCTTGAGAAAATGCCACGATTTTCTGCATAAAAGTGGGCGATTCTCTTCTATTAATTATACACCACTGTGAGAAACATCACAATAGGCGTTGGGGAAAATTTGTTCGAGGGTTTTTATATGTTGACAGAGCGCATTCCCTTGCTTATTCTAAGGCTGAATCATTCTTCCGCTAGTAGCGCAGGGGACAGCGCACCGGTCTTCTAAACCGAGGGTCGTAGGTTCGAATCCTACCTAGCGGGCAGATAAAAACCCACCGTGCTGGTGGGCTTTTGTTTTAAGCATTAGCGATTTGTTCTTCGTATAAGGTACGGGTTGCATCTTCTGGCTCTTGTTTGGCTTTTTTGAGGCGTTTGACGAGGGCTTGATAGTGTATCGCGGCTTCTGTATTGCGCCCCAACTCGATGTAGAGTTGCATCAGATGTCGGTGCAACTCTTCGCGGGTATCATCGGCGGAGAGTGCTTGTTGATAGATATTTATGGCAAGTTCTTGCTGTCCATTTTCAAGGCGAATTCGAGCAATATGATTCAAGGCTTCGACATACCCTTGTAAAAAGGATTCGCGTCGCTCCAAAATCCATTGGTCATCATGTCCATGCAAGAATGGTCCCCGATAGAGATTGGCAATCGACTGCCA
>JANQRM010000646.1 GCA_028284565.1 Anaerolineae bacterium
GAGCAGGAGCAGAACAGGTGAGGTGAGGAACGCACGGGCAATCGCCACTTTTTGTTGCATCCCACGACTCATCTCTTCCATTGGGCTGGTGTAACTATCTTTCTCTAAGCCCAACCGTCCCATAATCTCATATGCTTTTTCTTCAGCGATTTGTCCCCTTACCCCATAGAGACGCGCCCCATAGAGCAAGTTCTCAATCGGGCTTAACTTCTTGAAAAAGGCGGCATCCACTGATACCCGACTAATGAGTCGTTTGACTGCCATCTCGTCATTCTCAAGATCATAACCAAATACGGAGACATCCCCTTCATCGGCAATCAGTAAGGTCGAAATCACACGTATGAGGGTGGATTTACCAGAGCCATTCGGTCCCAATACGCCAAATATTTCACCGCTTTTGACAGCGAAACTCACGTCGTCCACAGCTTTGACAGGCTTCTTGTCGCCCTCTTTATGCTGATAGTCTGCTTCGTTGGCGATGCGGAGGAGTCGCTTCCAAACAGGGGGTTTGGGCGTATGAAATTGCTTGGTCATATTTTTGATGACTAGTGCGTTCTGTGGGTCTTTAATGGGTTGTACAAGCATGATAGTTTACTTTCTGGGTATATCAATACAGTAGAAGAGAGGAAACAATGTCCCCTCTCCTGCGATGGTGAGCCATGATTTAGGCTTTGTTGCGTTGACGAATGCGTTTCGCCCGACGTTGTTTCTCGGTTTCTCGTTCTCGATCCCGCCGATATTGTTCACTGATTTGGTATTGTTCCCAGAACATGATGTTTCTTTCCTTGTGTGTCAGTTGTTTGTCGATGATTGATTCAGTTACTTCTGGCGATTACGTCGTAAGCGTTCCAGCAAACTAGGCGATGGGTTGGCTTCTTGAAGCTGGCTCGCCAGACGCATTTTTTCAGCAAACCGAAGTTGTTCTTCTCGGTACTGTTCGGTCATTTTGTATTCATGGATGTTCATTTTGTCTCTCTCATTATCTCGCAATTTAGCGGTCTGAAGTTTGGTTGATACGGTTGTCGCGTGTTGCCCGAAAACGATCTGTCAGATTCTTGTACGGTTTGCGCTGTCCTACTAAGAAGGGTTGAGCGATCCGTTGATGTTCCGTCTGTGCCAGTAACGTTTTCTGGTACTCCTGATTGATTTTGTAACGTTGGTCGAACATGCTTGTCCTCTCGTCGTTTGCCCATCAAATGATTTACTGGCTGAGGTTCACATTAATGTGAACGGGCTTTGCGAAACCGACCCAAAAATGAGGTATCGGATTTGCCTTCATGCGTTTGCAGATGTTGGGCAAGCCGTTGCAGTTCTGCAAATTGACGCTGGTTTGCTTGTGCCTGTTGAACCAGACGATAAGCGTCGTTGCTGTGCATGTGAAGTGCCTCCTAACACAGTGGTTAATCATAGTATGTAATGATTGAATGTTTCCGACATCGGACACTTGCGGGGTTTATAACTGACCGTTCGGACAGGGTAGACCCGCGTATTAGGCGATTCTCACACAAGCGGTGAGACCGATACTCCTACGGTACTTCAGTTTAGAGGTGAACGGAATCCGTTCAAAAGTGGTGTAGTCCACAGCCGTAGGTTTGTCACCCACAACCGTTCGCTACCTAATCGAGGGTTAGGTCAACGAGTCTTGCCAGTGGGCGCGTTTTTATTACTGCCTGCATCGAATGCAGTGCCAGAGAAGATGAACTGAATTGTGCCGTTCATCCAGACAAAAACCATTACGCCTCACTCCTTTCATTCATAACGTCGTTAATCTAAAGCAGGGCATATACCCACGCGAGAACACCATATCATAATTACTTGATACGAGTCAAGCATTCTCATCAACTTTGTGCAGATTGCCGAGTAAATAGATGGTTTTAAGGGGTTTTTGGGTCAATATGGGGTCAGAATAGGGCAAAACGATAGACTGAGCCCCTTGTAAAGCTATAGAAAAGATAACAAGTTTCATGTACACTGTTTGCGGGTAAGAATAGTATTGGTGAGAAGCGAGATAGTGGAAAGATGACCGATTTACCCCCAGAATATCGGATTAATGAACAAGACATCCTCGCGCGTGAGTTTGTTGCACACGATAAACCGACGACGGATAAAACGCGCGCCCGCCGAGCGGCAATACAGATTCTTTATGAATTGGATAGCTCCTCTCATTCGCTGGAACAAATCATCGATTCTTTTTTTGAATCTCAAGAAAATGACCGTAGCACTCGAAAAATTCGCACTTATTTACAGAAACTAGTGTATGGAACAGTCAGCAATCAATCGAAAATTGACCAAATTATCCATCAATATGCACCGGAATATCCTGTAGACCAACTGGCTACAATTGATCGAAACATTCTTCGTATCGGGATATACGAGTTTGGCATTGCCACAGAAACACCCCTTAGTGTTGCTGTTGATGAAGCCGTTAACCTAGGCAAGTTATTTGGAGCCGATGGTTCGATACGTTTTATAAACGGTGTATTGGGGTCGATAGCAGATAATATTGATGTTGTACGTCAACAACTGGATGAGACTGGTGCAATACCCTATCAATTGGAAGACGAGATAGACGACGGAGAGGCAACAACGTGAATATTTTCGGGATTGGTACAGCTGAACTTATTGCGATTTTGATTATCATGTTGATTGTTGCTGGTCCCAAACGCATGATTCAATGGGCATATACGCTTGGTGTTTATATGTCAAAAATGAAAGCGATGTGGAGCGAAACCGTCAAATACTTGCAACAAGAACTCGATGAAGCGGGTGTCGATATTCAACTCCCCAAAGAAGTCCCAACACGAGCCAATATCCGCAAAATGGCAGACTCGGTCATTCAACCGGTTCAACAACCCATACAAGACTCACTGAAGCAAGTCCAAGACGAGGTTAATCAGGCAACATCACTGGAAAAATCAGCATCTAATTTAGCGGAGCCATCTGAAAAGGCACCAGTCTCACAAAATGGTGATTTGGGTGCATGGTCGCGTACGAATAAGGATGATTCCGATTTAGGTTCTTGGTCAAAAACAGATAACTAGCCTCTAACGAACCCCTGTTATATTTTCCCATTTGTTTGTTACAATACGACCGTTTTGTCACTTCCATTGATAAGGAAAACTCATGACAGATGCGGTAAAGCTCATTTCACCCCATGGTGGTGTGTTAATTGATCGTCTTGTCGATGACTCCAATCGCTCTGAACTACTCAAGCGTGCTAAATCAGCCCCCACAGTAACACTCTCAGAAGTTGTCTTGTCGGATGTCGAACTCATTGCTACGGGAATTGTGAGTCCGCTAACTGGGTTTATGGATAAAAAGACCTATCAAAATGTCCTAGATACGATGCATCTTCCAGAAGGTTTGCCGTGGACTATTCCGGTCACTCTGCCTGTTGATACAGAAACAGCAGAAAAATTCCATGCCGGGCAAGACGTTGGTTTGCTGACACCAAAAGGCGAACTCATCGCTTTGCTCGAACTCAAGGAGAAATACACATACGACAAGCGTGATGAGGCTGAAAAAGTTTATCGCACAACTGATGAAGCCCATCCCGGCGTAGCACGTGTCTATGATCAGGGCGATGTTTATCTGGCAGGTGACATCTGGGTATTTGATTTACCAACCCCTGAATTCCCTGCGATTTATCGCACACCTGCATTAACTCGGCATATTTTTCAGGAGCGCGGCTGGAAACGCATCGTTGCATTTCAAACACGTAACCCGATCCATCGCGCACATGAATATCTGCAAAAAGTCGCCTTGGAGATGACAGACGGAATCATGCTCCATCCGCTAGTTGGGGCAACTAAATCTGATGACATCCCTGCCGAAGTACGTATCGAAAGCTATGAAACGGTTATCAAGCACTATTATCCAGATAATCGCGTGTTACTAGCGGTCTTTCCGGCGGCGATGCGCTATGCTGGACCTCGTGAAGCGGTGTTTCATGCGATATGCCGTAAGAATTATGGTTGCTCTCACTTTATTGTTGGGCGTGACCACGCTGGCGTGGGGAATTACTACGGAACGTATGATGCCCAAAATATTTTTGATGAATTTGACCCTGCGAAGATTGGCATTGTGCCACTCTGTTTCGAACATGCGTTCTACTGTAATTTGTGCCAAACGGTGGTAACAGCAAAAACTTGCCCACATGGGAAGGGCGAGCATTGGGTCTTTTTGAGTGGGACGCAGGTACGTGAAAAATTGCGTGCAGGAGAAATGCTTCCAGTCGAATTCACTCGCCCAGAAGTTAGTGAGGTCTTGATTCGCGGGATAGCAAAACAGCAAGCCCAATCATCAGACTAAGCTAGTAAAGTTCCTAATATGCCTTTTCTACGTCGGTCACAGAGGCATAACCGTGTGTTGGTGTTAGGGCTAGATTGTGCTAGCCCTCAGCTCGTTTTCGATGAATTCCGGCAGGATTTACCCAATCTGAATAGCTTGATGCAACAGGGAACTTATGGCGAACTCGAATCCTCGCTACCTTGTATCACAATCCCAGCGTGGTCCAGCATGTTCAGTGGGCGTGATGCTGGAATTCTTGGTCAATATGGCTTCCGTAATCGGTTATCTTATGATTATGACTCTCTGCAACTCACCGATGCGACACAAATTTCGATAAAGCGAATATGGGATTGGCTAGGAGATTATGGCAAACAATCACTGGTCATGAATGTTCCTCAGACCTATCCAGTCGTGCCCATACAGGGTCATCTGATTAGTGGCTTACTAACGCCGTCGAGACATCAAACATTTGCCTATCCTGCGATCTACAAAGCAGAAGTATTGAAAATCGCCCCCGATTATGCCTTCGATGTATCGAACTTCCGAACACAAGATAAATCGCAATTGCTCCAACAACTTTACGATTTGACAGACATACAGTATCGCGTTTTGGAATGGTCACTTAAACACAAACAATGGGATTTCGCAGTGCATGTCAACATCGCCATGGATCGTTTGCAACATGCCTTCTGGCGTTATCATGATACATCCCACCATAAATATGAACCTCATAGCCCCTATCGTTATGCGATTCGGGATTACTATCAATTTGTCGATGAATGGATTGGACGATTACTTGTGGTAATTGATGACCATACCTCAGTAGTGATAGTTAGCGATCACGGTGTGAAGCATATGAACGGTGCGATTTGCATCAACGAATGGCTGTGTCAGCAGGACTGGTTGGTGCTAAGAAAAGAACCGACTAGCGAAGAGATTACGCCTTTTCATCCGCAAATGGTCGATTGGTCGCAGACGCGCGCATGGTCAACCGGGGGTTACTACGGACGTATATTCTTCAATGTAGCGGGTCGTGAATCTAAGGGTATTATTCAAAAGAATGATATAGAGAATATTCGTAATGAATTGATTGCTCAATTTCAAACCTTAACGGATGACAAAGGTTGTCCGCTCAAAGTCGAACCATTTATACCTGATGAGATTTATCAGCAAGTGAATGGAATAGCACCGGATTTAATGCTGTATTTTGGAGATTTACATTGGCGTTCTGTAGGTTCGCTGGGCTACAGTCAGCATTGGACGTTCAGCAATGACACGGGAACAGATGATGCCAATCATGCACAAGAAGGGCTTTTTGTCGTCTATCATCCGAAACATCAAGCCAAGGGGCGAATTGCAAAATGTAATATACTCGACATCGCACCTACCATATTACATCACATGAAACTGCCAATCCCAAGGTCGATGCAAGGACAAGTTATCTAATCTAGCATTTTCAATTGAATATGATAGCATGTCTCGGATTTTTAGTATTGCATAAGAAAAGGTGAAAGCAATGAGCATGATTGAACACCCCGGCTTTGTGCTATGGTTTACAGGATTATCGGGTGCTGGTAAAACGACACTGGGTATGGCTCTCGAAAGTGAACTCAAACAACGAGGCATCCGGGTGGAACGTTTAGATGGCGACACAGTTCGTCAAAGCCTTACTAGGGATTTGGGATTCAGCAAAGAAGATCGCGATAGAAATATAGAACGGGTAACATTTGTTGCCAAGTTACTCAGTCGGAATAGTGTAGCTGTTTTATCTTCGTTTATCTCGCCCTATGCCGAAACTCGTGACTATGTGCGGAACGAAACGTGCAATTTTATTGAAGTATTTGTCGATGCACCCCTAGAAGTCTGTGCAGAGCGCGATGTTAAAGGTTTATATGCTAAGGCTTTTGCTGGCGAAATTCCCAACTTTACAGGTGTCAGCGACCCTTATGAAGCACCCGTAAATCCGGATATTCACATTCAAACGCACATGGAAACGGTTGAAGAATCAGTTGCCAATGTGATCACGTGGCTAGAAGAAAACGCCTATATTCCAGTTGCGGTGAAGTAAGTTTGCAACTATCACTCATCAACAAAAAAGGCAACTCTAACTCTGAGTCGCCTTGTCGATTCTAAGCTCTCAACTTCAAGTTGTTGCATTCAAATGCTTTATCTTCTCATCTTCTTCGCGGGTGATGATGACTTTCTCAATTTCCACGGCGAATAAGATAACAGAACCTGCAAGGAAAGCAACGAACATCTCTGTAGCATTGATTGGGCTGGTTTCAAATGCACCTTGCAAGAAGGGTAGATAAATTACTGCCAATTGTAGGATGAATGTGGAGATAATTGCCCAGAAAAGTAACATATTCTCACGGAACCAAGTCCTGAAGAAGGAAATACGATCTCCAGCATGGATTGCCATGACCTCGAACATCTGGGTAAATGCGAGAATGGTAAAGGCAATCGTTCTTGGACCGCGCTCTGCTATTCCTAAAATGCCCTCACTCGCACCTTCAACAAAGTGTTCCTCTTCGCCATCGGTTAATTCTTCACTGACTTTGCCCTCAAGTGCATCAATGCGTTGCTCGATTTCTAGATTGTCCCAATTATCAATATTTTGCGCCGTTTCCGCTTCAATCACGACTTCTTCCCCAACGAGTTCAACCAATTGCTCACGAGTGAATGTTTCTAATCCCAGCGTCGGGCTAAATGCATCCATTCCACGCGCACCATAACCCCAAATGTACCCGCCAAGTGTCAGAATTGTAATCAAAATCCCAACCCAGATGATATGGCGACCTGTCCCGCCTGCAAAGATGCTTTCTCCAATTGGACGCGGACGGCGTTTCATCACATCTTTTTCTGCGGGTTCAAAGCCGAGAGCAATAGCTGGCAAACCATCGGTAACGAGATTAATCCACAAAATTTGAATAGCAAGTAAGGGAATTTTTAGCCCAACTAAGAGGGCAATGAACATCACCAATATCTCGCCAACATTGGAACTCAGCAGATATTTGATGAACTTACGGATGTTATCGTAAATCGCCCGACCTTCTTCGACAGCCGCGACAATCGAGCTAAAGTTATCATCTGTTAACACCATTTCGGACGCACCCTTACTGACATCCGTTCCTGTGATACCCATCGCCACGCCAATATCCGCTTGTTTCAAAGCAGGGGCATCATTCACGCCATCACCTGTCATGGCGACGATTTGATTGTCTTGCTGTAACAATTGGACAATCTTGAGCTTGTGAGCTGGCGAAACCCGAGCAAAGGCGGAGGTACGGGTCAAGGCTTCCTTAATTTCAGCATCACTCATATCTTCCAGCTCATTACCTGTGACCGCTTTCTGTCCTGATTCGAGGATGCCTAAATCACGTGCAATCGCTTCAGCAGTGAGTGCATGGTCGCCTGTAATCATAATGGTGCGGATGCCTGCCTCACGCGCGACACGGACAGATTCCCGTGCTTCGGGACGTGCTGGGTCTTGAATACCTACTAACCCAATGAGCGTGATGCCTTTCTCAATGTCGGGGTTAATATCTTTGGGCACTTCATCAAGTGGTCGATAAGCAATCCCAAGAACACGAAGCCCTTCTTCTGCCATATTATTTACTTGCTCATGCCAGTCTTTTTTCCGTTGTTCATTCAACTCGCGCACGCCAGTGGGGACATGCTCTTGAGATGCCCATTCAATTAGACGGTCTGGCGCGCCTTTGGTAATACTGACAAAATGTTTGTGTTCAAATAGACGTTGGGCATTCTCGCCATCAACAGAGTGTATAGTCGTCATGGCTTTGCGTTCACTGCTGAAAGGCAGTTCGCCAACACGAGGCATGCTTTCTTCAAGCCGTTCTCGTGTATAGCCTGCCTTTTGCGCGGCAACCATCATTGCTGCTTCGGTGGTATCACCAACGACATTCACATGACCTTCTGCATCTATGGTTTCTAGGTGTGCATTTGTCGAAAGAGCCATCGCTTTGAGGAAACGTTGGACTTCATCATCACCTTCATAATTTACTGACTTACTTGTGTCCAGTTTGCCATCGACATCAATATAGACTAAATCGCCCTTAGGCGCATAACCTGTGCCTTGTACCCTAATGTCGTCATGACGAGGCAGAGCAAGATAGGTGGCAGTCATTTCGTTCTTGGTCAGTGTTCCCGTCTTATCTGAGCAAATCACGGTGACTGACCCTAATGTCTCTACAGCGGGCAGGCGACGAATTAGCGCATTGCGTCTAACCATTCGGCTTGCACCCAATGACAATCCAATCGTGACCAAGGCGGGTAAACCTTCTGGCACTGCCGCCACAGCCAGACTAATCGCAATGAGGAACATCTCTTGGATCGGAATACCTTGTACCAATACCCCAACGACAAACACAAGTGCAACAACCGACGCCGCGCCTGCCGCTAAATAC
>JANQRM010000663.1 GCA_028284565.1 Anaerolineae bacterium
GAAAATCAGGATGCACCGCCAGCGGATGCAATTGCCACACATTACCATCATATTCGGGGATGCCGCCAACCCAGCCGACGACGCGCTTATCAATCACGCAAGCACGACACAAACGCTCATCGACCATCATTTCTTCAAGTTCTTCCAAACCATCGTCGATAGTATCCCAAGCACCTACCCAATGCTCAGCAAATGCCAACATCAATACCTCAGCCGCTTGCTTCAGATGCACCTCATCATTCGGCATATCAACAATTTTCATGCTATGTCTCAACTGCTGTGCCCTGAAAATAATTTAAAATCCAAATCTCATAAATTAAGTTGAAAGTCTCCCCTTACGAAGTGGGGGGAGATTTAGAGGGGGGAGTTGTATATCCCAAAAATCCCATAATAATCACTTTTTATCCCAAGTTTTATCCCAAATTTGGGATATATTGGGAAATATCACCTACAAATCGCTCACATTCCCCGCATCATCCACCAGACGCACCCGCAACTCCGCTTTATCCAGCAGGTCTTGGCAATGCGCCGATAACTGCTGACCTTGTTCATACAGTGTCACGGACTCATCTAGCGACAACTCGCCCGATTCCAGTTTGCCGATAACATACTCTAACTGTGTGTAGGCTTCCTCAAAGGAGAGTTCGTTTATATTGCTCATGGGTATCCTTATCTTCCACTCGTGCGACGATTTCGCCATCTTTCAGTCGGATGGTCACGCCGTCACCTGTCTTTACATCATTGTCTGATTGCACCCGAGTGCCATCTTTACTCCGCGTCACAATCGCATAGCCCCGCCCCAATATCGCCTCCGGGTTCGCCGCTTGCAATGCGGATTGTCGAGCAACCAACCGTTCTCGCAACAAGGCTAAATGTCGCTGACTTGCACTCGACAAACGTGCGGTCCATTCATCAATCCGTTGCCGAACAGCCAGAATGTCCGTCTCCGGCGAATTCCGCGTCAGAGAACGCTCAAGTTGGCTCAATTCGTTTTGTGTCGATACCAAGCGGTCTTGGATGAATCGCTCTAGCGTCTCATTATGGCGTTCCAAATCCAGCAACAAATCATCTTGATTGGGCGTAATCACTTCCGCACCAGCCGATGGAGTCGGCGCACGCAAATCGGAGACAAAATCGACAATCGTGAAGTCAATCTCATGCCCCACACCTGTGACGATAGGAATCCGACTCTCTGCCACCGCCCGCGCCACTTGCTCATCATTGAAGCACCACAAATCCTCGATGCTCCCGCCACCCCGCGACAATAGAATGGCATCCACATCCGTATGCTGATTCAGCCGTTGAATCGCACGTACAATCTGCGCTGGAGCTTCATTCCCCTGCACCAGCGTCGGACTCAAAATCACCTCGACCATCGGAAAGCGACGACGCAAGACATTCTGAATATCTTGGAATGCCGCCGTCGTAGGCGAAGTCACCACACCAATTGTTTTGGGGATAGATGGGATAGATCGCTTGCGGTCTTCATCAAATAGCCCCTCGGCTTGCAATTTGGCTTTGAGTTCTTCAAAGCGACGATACAAATCCCCCACGCCACCCAGAGGCTCGATTTTGTTGGCATAGAGCTGATACTCACCCCGCGCTTCATACACCCGTACTCGACCATGTACCGAAACCGCATCGCCATTTTCGGGTTGTAATGTTTGGAATTTAGCTTGACTGCGGAACATCACACAGCGCAATTGCGAATCGTCATCTTTCACTGTGAAGTACCAATGTCCCGATGAGGCGCGCGTCATGTTTGAGATTTCGCCCGTAATCCAGATGTTATGCAGGGCAGGCGTATCCTCGAACAAATCCCGAATCATCGCATTGAGTTCAGTTACAGTATACGTCGGCGAGGGGTTCATCAGGCACTTTCTCAACGGACTTATTGCAAAATCGCATCTGTTCTCTACAATAGCGGGTATTCATGGTTTCGGCAATCAGTGACACAAGGAGTCTACGATGGCATTTTTGAACGAACAAGAACGCGACAAGTTGTTAGAAGAACTCAAAAAGAAGAATTTTAACCAAGCCAAAGGCAAGCTGGCGCGTATGGACCCGCAAGGGCGTTTAGCCTACTACCGCAATGTGCAAAATGCTGGCGAATGGGTCACACGCTACGACCTCGAAGGCTTAGGTACACGAGTAACCCTCGTTGAGCAAAACTTGAACGCCAACGACTCGGCGAAGAACAAGAATGACTTCCAATTGGTGCGCATCACCGTCGAACCCCTTCCCGGCAACCGCACTTAATAAATCGACAACCACGCTGAAAACAGTGTAAGGGCGCAGTATTGCTGTGTCTACGCGCAACAGCTGTACGCCCTTACGACTTTCCTAGCATTGAACAATTATGTATAAGGATTTTTTCTATGATTCACACCATCGCAAAAACCAGACCCGATTCCCAACAATGGACAATCCGCATCGCCGGAATCGCCATCTTCACGCTACTCACCGCCATCGGCGCACAGGTCGAAATCTGGTTCGGCGGACCCGTCCCCTTCACCTTGCAAGTATTGGTTGTCCTCCTCGCGGGGATGGTCTTAGGCTCAAAAGAGGGCGCGGCAAGTCAATTGCTCTATGCTGGACTCATCGTTCTGAATCTACCCATCGCGGCAGGTGGGGCAGGCGCATCAGCCTTATCCAGTGCAACGGCGGGCTACATCATCGGCTTTATCCCATCAGCATTTATCACGGGCTGGCTCGTCGAAAAAGGCGCGAACCGCGTCGGGTTACGCTGGCTGGCTGGCATTGTCGGCGTATTTGTGATTTATCTCTTCGGCGTTCCGGTGCTGTATAGTGTGGCTGGAGCAGACAGCTGGGCGCAAGCCATTGAATGGGGCGCAACCCCCTTCATCGGACTCGACATGCTCAAAGCCCTCATCGCCGCCTCCCTTGCCGAAGGTGGACGACGGGTGCTATCTCAATATCTTGTGCCGATGCCGAAGAATCAAGCATCACAATAGAAAAAGAGTAAGGGCGGTTCGCGAACCGCCCCTACAAAATTAAACATTGAGAATGACTAAAACTCCCTACAACAGATTCATATTCTCATCCGTCGCCGTGTATCCCAAAATGTTATAGCCCGCATCCACATGCAGGACTTCACCCGTAACTGTCTGACTCCAATCCGACGCAAGGAACAACGCCGCTTTCCCCACATCATCCTGACTCACCAAGGTCCGCAAAGGGGATACCGCTTCAGCAAATCTCATCAGGGTACGGAATCCCTGAATCCCACCCGCTGAGAGCGTCTTGATTGGACCCGCGCTTATCGTATTGACGCGAATACCTTGCGGACCCAAATCAGCGGCGAGGTAGCGGGTAATTAATTCGAGCGAGGCTTTGGCAATTGCCATTGCATTATAGCGAGGGATGACTTTCTCAGCGGCATAATAAGT